>NZ_JBHSRF010000018.1:0-126783 GCF_042658925.1 Sphaerisporangium aureirubrum | reverse complement strand
CCCGCGTCCTCCCCGACCCCGCTCCCCGCGCCCCCACCCACCCCCGCCCCCACTTATCCACGGCACCGCTGTCACCGACCTCGGTGCCGCCCTCAGGCACCCCTCGGTGCCCCCACACCCGATATTTCGGGCATTCTCCGACATGCCGTTACACCTGCTGTCACCATGATCCTGTTCCGAACGGGTGCGCGGCCCCGGCCCTCCGTCGCGCGCGACACAGCCCCCGCGAGACCGGAGGGGAAGGGTGGCGACAGAGAGCACACCGCACCTCCCACGACCAGGGGATGGGCAGACGCCCCGCCCGCGGGGTGCGGAGGGCGGAGAAAGCTCCGGCCCGCTGGGTGCGGAGGTCGAGGACGGTTCCGGCCCGCCGGGCGTGGAGTACGGGGACGGTTCCGGCCCGCCGGGCGTGGAGCACGGAGACGGTTCCGGCTCGCCGGGTGTGGAAGACGAAGACGGTTCCGGCCCGCTGGGTGTAAAAGACGGTGACGGTTCCGGCCCACTGGGTGTCGAGGTCGGGGACGGTTCCGGTTCGCCGGGTGCCGGGGGCGGCGGGGTGGCCCGTCCGGGTGTTTCCAGGAGGGCCGTTGTGGCCGGTGGCGTCGTCGTGGTCGCGGGGGTGGCCGGGGTGGTGGCCTGGCGTTCGCGCACCGGTGCGGCTCGGCCGCCGGTTACGGCTCGGCCGCCGTCGCCCGCCGGGGGCGGGGATGTCATGTGGCCGGTCGAGGTGTACACCACCGTCCCGGATGAGGTGATCACGCGGGCCGGTCCGGCGCTGTACATCGGTGATGAGTCCGGCGGGGTGCTGGCGCTGGACGCGCGGACCGGGGCGCGGCTCTGGCGGTTCCGGCACAAGGGCCCGCTGGCGGCCACGGTCGGCATGGCACCGGCCGTCGCCGGAGGCCGCGTGTTCGCGTGCCTGTCGATCGGCCTGGACTTCGCGGTGCTCGTCGCGCTCGACGCGGCGACCGGCCGCCTCGTGTGGCGGCACCAGGTGACGGCCCCCGTGCTGAGGATGCTGCTCCACGACGGCCTTCTCCTCTACGCCACCCCCGCGGCCGTGAGCGCGCTGGACACCTCCGGCGGCGCCCCCGCCTGGACACTGCCGCTGCGCGACACCACCGCCGTCGTGGCCGCCGGGCCGCTGGCCGTGGTCGCGCATTTCGACCCGGCCGAGAACGGGCGGCGGCTCACCGTCCTGCGGCCCGCCGAGGGACGCCCGGTCTGGAGCAGGGAATTCGGCGAGGTGTCCGGGCTGACGCCGATGCCCCACGGCGGGAACCTCCTCGTGTCCGCGTTGAGGGTGCGAGACACGCGAGAGGACACGGATCTCGCCGCCTACCGGCTCGGCGACGGCCGCGAGGTATGGGCCCGGCGGTGGCGCGGCGCGGTCTCCTGGACATCGGTGGACCGGACCGCCCTGGTGACCACCGACATCGACCGGCTGCGGCTCCTGGACCCGGCCACCGGCGCGCCCCGCTGGACGCTGCGGAGGCACACCGGCGGCGGCCCCGCGACGTGGCTCGCCGGGGATCTCGTCGTCGCCTCGATGCTCTCCCCCGGCGCCGCCGGCGACTACGACCTGCTCGGCCTCGACCGCCGGACGGGGCGGCCCCGCTGGACGCTCCCCTTGCCGACGTGGCTGATCGGCGGGGTGGTGCGGGACGGCGTGCTCTACGCGACGACGGCGGACGACCAGAACCACGTGCTCGCCGTCGACACCGCGAGCGGCACGCAACTGTGGAAGGCGACGGCCGTCCCCGGCTCCAGACTCACCCTCGGCACGGACCTGCTGTACACCTACTCGGTCTACGACGAGCCCGGCGGCCGGCACGTCCACGCCCTCGACCTCGCGACCGGAGAGTGGGTGCGGCGATGAGACGACGACCCCCCGGCGGCTGGGCCTCCGGGCCCGCACGCCTGGCCTCCACCCTGCGTGCCCGCCTGGCCGCCCCACCCCCTCACCTCGGACCGCCGGCGTCCCCGCGAGGCCCCGCTCCTCAGCCCTCCACCGGCGAGGCCGGGACGCCGCCCGGCCCCGCCCCTCGGGGAACGGCGCCGTCCGGGGAGGGCGGCGGGGATTCGTGGCGGTCGCCGGGGGCGGTGCTGGGGGCCGTGGCGGTGGTGATCAGCCTGGTGGCGCTGTACTTCTCGTGGTCCGCCGCTGACAGCGCGCGGCGCCAGGCGGACGTGGCGCAGCGGGAGGGGGACCGGCACCCCGTGCTGGAGGTAGCGGCGGTACGGGCACTGGTCGCGCGCGGGCTGGGCGGGACCGAGCGGTCCGAGGGGGAGAAGAAACGCCGGATCGGCGGGGTGAGCGGGGCGCGGGTGGACGTCTCGCTGAGCAACCGGGGAAGCGGGGAGGCGCTCGTCACCTCGGCCACGGTGCTCTTCCAGCGCGTCGAGCGGCTGCGTGAATGCGCACCGGTGGCGGGCGGGCCGCTGCGGGTCGAGGCGGACTACGACATCCCCGTTCCCGGCGACATGGAGGTCCCCGCGACGCTGACCAGGGTGACCGCCTTCGCCGTGCCCTCCGGCAGGCACGCCCGGTTCACCCTCACCGTCGGGCCGCAGACGACCGGGAGTGTCGCCCCTCCTTGGATCGCCGTCGTGAGCGTCACCCTGCACGAGGCCGAGGGGCGGGACGTGCCGCTTCCCCCGATCGCGCTGGTGGCCCCCGGCGGGTACGTGGGCTACGCACTCGACGGCGTCAGGTGGCATGTCGCGCCGGGGCTGGACCGCAGGTGCGTGAAGGCCGGCGCCGCCACGGTGGCCGGGATCCTGCGGACCCCCGGTCTCGTTAAGCCGAACGAACTCGCGGCGCTCGGCCGGGCGATGGCCGCCTACCACTGAGCCGTTCCTGCGGTCGCAAGAATACGACGGGATTGCGAAATATTGCCGACAGGTTACATCGTCTCTGTCGTCGGGTGCCGGGTGGTCGTGACGGGGGCGCCATGGGTCGTCCCGGGCGGAGGATCGGGCGTGCGGGGTGGTCGTATGGACGCTAGCTGTGACGATCCCGGGCTGGACGGCAGGGTGGATCAAGAGGGCGTTTTCCCGGTGGCCGGAGGTTTTCGTTATTGTCCAGGGGGCTGTCAGTAGCTTGCGTAGTTTCTTACCGTATGCTTGCAGCGTGACACGGCGACTTGCGGAAGTGGCGAAGAAGGTCGGGGTCAGCGAGGCCACGGTGAGCCGGGTGCTCAACGGCAAACCCGGGGTCTCGGAGTCCACGCGGGCGGCCGTGCTGACCGCGCTCGACGTGCTCGGGTACGAGAGGCCCACGCAGTTGCGGGGGGAGCGGGCCCGCCTGGTGGGGCTGGTGCTGCCCGACCTCGGCAATCCGATCTTTCCGGCGCTGGCCGAGGTGCTCGGCGGGGCGCTCGCGCAGCGGGGGTTCACGCCGGTGCTGTGCACCCGCACGGCGGGCAGCCTTTCGGAGGCCGACTACGTCGGCATGCTGCTCGACCAGCACGTCTCCGGGGTCGTGTTCTCCGGCGGCCACTACGCCGAGGCCGACGCGCCGCACGAGCACTACCACCGGCTGCGCGAGCTGCGGCTGCCGGTCGTACTGGTCAACGCGGCCACCGACGACCTCGGCTTCCCCTGCGTGGCGACCGACGACGCGGTGGCCGTCGAGCAGGCGTACACCCACCTCACCTCGCTCGGGCACGAGCGGATCGGCCTGGTGATCGGGCCGGAGGACCACATGCCGTCGCGCCGCAAGATGGCGGCGTTCACCGCGGCGGCGCGCAGGGCCGGGCTGCCCGCGGGCCCCGAGCTGGTCGAGCGCACCCTGTTCTCGCTGGAGGGCGGGCAGGCCGTGACGACGCGGCTGGTGCGGGACGGCGTGACCGGCGTCATCTGCGCCAGCGACCCCCTCGCGCTCGGCGCCATCCGCGCGGTGCGCAGGCTCGGGATGAGCGTGCCGGGCGACGTGTCGGTGGTCGGCTTCGACGACTCGTCGTTCATGAACTCCACCAACCCCCCGCTCACCACGGTCCGCCAGCCGATCGAGGCGATCGGCCGCGCCGCGGTGACCCTGCTGGTCGGCCAGATCGAGGGCGCCGCCGTCACCGCCGAGGAGCTGCTGTTCGAGCCGGAGCTCGTGGTGCGCGGCTCCACCGCCCCCGCCCGGATGCGCGCGCTGCGGGCCGCCGCGGCCGTGTGAGGCCGGACGGCCCGTCCACGGCCCCGGCGACCCTCTGGCGCCTCAGCGGCCGTGGCGCCGCAGCAGGACGGTGAGCTGTTCGCGTACCTGTGCGGCCACCACCGGGTCCAGCTGTTCGGTGAGGGCCAGGCCGCGGGCCAGGGCGTCGCGGGAACCGTCCTCGTCGCCGAGGACGCGATGGGCGTCGCTCAGGGTGATCAGCGTGCGGGCCTGCTGCAACGGCATGTGCATCTTGGCGAACAGCGCGAGCGCCTGCTCGTAGTACATGACGGCCTGCGGGGCGTCGTCCTGGGTCATGGACAGCTCGCCGAGGGCAAGCAGCACCCGCGCCTCCACCAGCTGCTCGTTGGAGGTGCCCGCCAGCATCAGCGACCGCCGCAGCGCGCTCTCGGCCTCGGCCAGCTCCCCTCGCCGGAGCCGGGCGACACCGAGGCCGTGCAGCACGTACGCCTCGCCGGTGGGATCCCCGATGTTCCGCACGACCAGCAGCGCCTCGTTGAGCACCTCGACCGCGAGCGCCGACTGGCCGGACTGCAGGTACGTCTGGCCGATGCGATGGAGCACCTGCGCCTCCACCCGCCTGCTGCCGCTGCTGCGGCTCAGCTCCAGCGCCTCGGCCAGCAGCCGCTGCGCCCCGGGCAGGTCGTCGAACTCCAGCCGCAGCTGGGCCAGGTTGTGCAGCACGTACGCCGAGGCGACCTGGTCGCCGTTGGCGCGGAAGATCTCCAGGGCCTGCCTGTAGTGCGCCTCCGCGTCGTCGAAGCGCCCGCTGACCCGGTCCAGGAACCCGATGTTCCTGATCACCAGGGCGCGGCCCTGGCTGTCGCCCACCTGCCCGAACAGGCCGACCGCCGCCTCGAAGTCGCAGCGCGCGTCCCCGAACCGCTGCTGGGTGATGTACAGCGAGCCCCGGGAGTAGAGCATCGCCGCCTGCCCGCGCCGGTCGTTCGCCTGCCGGGCCGTGGCGAGGGCGATCTCGTGGGTCTCGCGCCAGTCGTCCAGGTAGACCCGGGACTCGAACAGCGTCACCGAGCTGATCGCCAGGTCCCAGCACAGCTCGACGAACCCCGCCTGCGCGGCCTGCCGGATGCCGGACACCAGCGTCGAGCGCTCCCGTTCGTACCACTGCAGAGGTGAGGCGACGAGCCGGTCGACCAGGCGCTGCGGCAGCGGCCAGCGCGGCGCGGCGCTGTGGATCTGCACGTAGTCGCCGCCGTACTCGCGCCGGTGCGCCGCCTCCGCCAGGAACAGCAGGCCGCCGAGCACCCGGGCGAGCGCCGAGTTGCGCTCCTCGGGGGTCTCCTCGGCGGCCAGGCGTTCCCGGGCGAACACCCGTATCAGGTCGTGGAAGCGGTACTGGCTGTGCACGCCGTACCCGACGCCGGTGGTCTCGATGAGCTGCGCGTCGGCCAGGTCGTCCAGCAGGTCCTGTGCCTCGTTGAGCGGGCTGTCCATCAGGGCGGCGCTCACCCAGGCGGAGAACACCTGGGTGTCGAGGATGGTCAGCAGGCGGAACAGGCGGCGCGCGTCGGCGCCCGCGCTCTCGTAGGTGAGGGAGATGCTGGCGCGGATGCCCATGTCGCCGTGTTTGAGCTCGTCGAGTCTGCGGGTCTCGTCCTCCAGGCGGGTGACGAGTTGCTCGATGCTCCAGTGGGGGCGGGCCGACAGGCGGGCGCCGGCGATGCGCAGCGCCAGCGGCAGGTGGCCGCACAGCTCGGCCAGCGACTCGGCCGCCTCCACCTCAGAGCGCACCCGCTCGGCCCCGGCGATGCGGGACAGCAGGTCGACCGACTGGTCGGCGTCGAAGATGTCCACGTCGACGTGGGTGGCCCCGGCGAGGCCGGCCAGGCGGCTGCGGCTGGTGATGACCACCCCGGAGGCGGGGTTACCGGGCAGCAGCGGGACGATCTGGCTCTCGTTGCCCGCGTCGTCCAGCACGATCAGCACCCGGCGGTCCGCCAGCAGCGCCCGGTACATCTCGGCGCGCTCCTCCAGCCCGTCGGGGATGCCGGTGCCCGGCACGCCGAGCACGCGCAGGAAGCGCTCCAGGACCTGCATGGGGCTGACCGGCCGGGACGCGGCGCCGTGCAGGTTGGCGTACAGCTGCCCGTCGGGGAAGCGGTCGCCGACCCGGTGGGACGCGTGCACCGCGATCGTGGACTTGCCCACGCCGGGCTTGCCGACCACGACGACGATGGGGACGGCGAACCGGGAGCGCTCCTCGGTGGCGAGCATGAGGCGCTGGCGGATGTCGTCGATCTGCTTGGTCCTGCCGGTGAAGTCGGCGATGTCGGTGGGGAGCATGCCCGGCACGTTGGGCAGCGTCAGCTGGGCGGGCACCTCGACCTTGCGCGGGGGAGCGGCGGGCAGGTCGAGGCTCTCGTCGGAGGTGAGTATCGCGTGCTCGAGCTGCTGGAGCCGCTCGTTCGGCTCGATGCCGAGTTCCTCGATCATCGTGCGGCGGGCGTTGCGGTACACCTGCAACGCCTCGGCCTGCCGGCCCGAGCGGTACAGCGCCGTCATCAGCTGGCCGCGGACCCGCTCGCGCAGGGGGTGCTCGTCGACCAGCTCGGTCAGCTCGCCCACCAGCTCGTGGTGGCGGCCGAGGTCCAGCTCCAGCTGGATGCAGTCCTCGTGCGCGGCGATCCGCTCCTCGGTGAGCCTGCTGGCCGCCGACTGCACCAGCCTGCTGTCGATGCCGTCCAGCGCCGGGCCTCGCCACAGCGACAGCGCGTC
This sequence comes from Sphaerisporangium aureirubrum, assembly GCF_042658925.1. Classification (NCBI taxonomy): domain Bacteria; kingdom Bacillati; phylum Actinomycetota; class Actinomycetes; order Streptosporangiales; family Streptosporangiaceae; genus Sphaerisporangium; species Sphaerisporangium aureirubrum. The sequence goes on along the minus strand of NZ_JBHSRF010000018.1, from coordinate 119,879 downwards.
CCGGTAGTGCTTGATGGCGTCGTTGACGTTGCGGGTCTCGCGGGCGCGCCTGGCCCGCTGCACCAGGATGTGGAAGCGCTGCATGTCGATCTGGTCCGGCGCGACCTGGATGGCGTAGCCGAGCGACTGCGTGGCGATGATGTCCGGGCAGCCGTTGGCGGCGAACATGCGGCGCAGCGACGAGATGCAGATCTGCACCTGGGCGCGGGCCGTGGTCGGATGGTCGTCGCCGTATATGGCCTCCATCAGCCGCCCGATGGTGACCACCCGCCCGGCGTCCAGTAACAGCACGGCCAGGACGATCTGCTGCCTGATCCCGCCGAGGTCCAGCCTCCGGCTGCCCGCGGTCGCTTCCAGCGGCCCCAGAATCCCGAATTCCACCTGCATCTCCTCGCCGAAAGCCCGGGCCCATCCGGAAGTTCGCTCACCCTCCGTGCGAGCGGGTAACAGGTGCGTGGTTCCAGGAGATCCGCCTCCTTGATGGACATCACCGTCGGTCAGGCGGGCCACCGTGCACGAGAAATAGTTTTACGCATGAGTCACACACGTGGGGCGATGTCCACTTATGTCGGGATCGTACTACTATACGTGTTTCGGGGCTACAGTAAGCCGCGAAGACTTTTCTGGGTTCCCGTACTGTTTGCCGATGCGATGGAAGATGAACCAAGTTTCAAGGACGTATATAGCTACATGTCCTAGTAGTGGTAGTTCATTCTGACTATTCGGAAACGACAGGAGGCCGGAGACGGCGCGTCCCGGCCTCGAGGAGTCGGTGGGCGGCGCGGCGTGCGCGCGGGGCGTCAGCCCCAGGGAGTGTTGCCGCCGCTCCCCGCACGCCCGGCGGCGGCCGGCGTGCGGCCCGCGCCCTGGGTGGCGCGAACGGCGGAGTCGGCGAGGCGGACGGCCCGGCTGCTGGGGAGAGCGCTCATCCTGCTGACCTCTTCTGGAGTCGCGGAGCGTGGGTTTCTCAGCCGATTCGCTGGAATGCAGCCAAACTATTGCGACTCGCCATTCACTCCTTATCGGATCGCTTCTCTCCTGCCATTCCCGCACCTCGGAGGGGGTGCGGGCCGATTATCGACGGGTTTCTCCGCCATTGCGGGCCGTCCGCCCCCATCGTCCGGCCCTCGGCGGCAGAAAGCGGCCTGAGCTGCACGGACGGGCGCCGATGGCGGCACTGGGGCTGGGGGGAATAGCCGGGCGAAAGAGCTTCGATAGAGCATTGCGGCAATCTCGGCGAAAGGCCGGGACCGGTCGCCGTCAGACCTCTCCCCGTCCCGGCCGGCCAGACGCGCCGGGTCGAGGGCGGAAGGGGCGGGGTTACGCCTCCTTCGTCCGACAGCTCGCGTGCGCGCCCACGCGGCCTCCCCAGGGCCCGTCGCGGTCGCGATGTTCGTGGAGCTGTCCGTGACGGCGGGCGCGGCAGAATAGGTGTCCTCGAAATGAGTATTAGTGCACATGCGCTGGACGGCGTTTACGGCCGGTCGGCGGCCGGAGTGCGGGCGCGCCTGGAACGGGACGGCGACGGCCACTGGCATGACGTCGCGGGAGCGGAGACCGACAGCGACGGCCGTATCAGCGACTGGTGCGAGGAGAAGTTCGAGCGGGGGCTTTACCGCATCGTCTTCGACAGCGACTACTACTTCGTCGGCCTCGGCCTGACCGCGGCCTATCCCGAGATAATCGTCACCTTCAGAATGAAGGACGAGACCGACACCTACCAGATCCAGGTGATGCTTTCTCCGTATTCGTATTCAACGCATTTCCGGATCGCGTGACCGATGGTGTTCTTACGGCCGGCCGGTTTCCGGCCCCCTCCCGCCGGGCGAAGGGTCGCGCGCGGGCCGGCCGGGTCTAGGAGGGATCCCCAGTGACAACCGTGAGCAGCGCAGGCGCGTGGACGGCCGGTGCCCCGGCCGCCCGTTACAGGCCCTTCACCCCCGTCGGCCTGACCGGACGGCGATGGCCGGACTCGACCATCACCACGGCCCCCCGATGGTTGTCGACCGACCTGCGCGACGGGAACCAGTCCCTGGCCGCGCCGATGAGCCCCGAACGCAAGCTGGCCATGTTCGAGCTGCTGACCGGCATGGGCTACCGCGAGGTCGAGGTGGGGTTCCCCGTGGCCAGCCAGGACGACCTGGCGTTCGTGCGGACCCTGATCGAGCGGGACCTGATCCCCGACGACGTGCGGATCTCGGTGCTGACGCCGGCCAGGGACGAGATGATCAGGCGCACCGTGCTGAGCCTGGAGGGCGCGCGGCGGGCCACCGTCCACCTTTACAACGCCACCTCGCCGCTGTTCCGGCGGGTGGTGTTCGGGATGAGCCGCGACGAGTGCAAGGACCTGGCGGTGCACGGCACCCGCCTGCTGCTGAAGTACGCCGACAAGCTGCTCGGCGACTGCGACCTCGGCTTCACCTATTCACCGGAGCTGTTCAACGAGACCGAGCTGGAGTTCACCCTTGAGGTCTGCGAGGCGGTCATGGACGTCTGGCGGCCCGAGCCGGGCCGCGAGATCGTGCTGAACCTCCCCACCACGGTCGAGCGCTCACTGCCCAACGTGTTCGCCGACCAGATCGAGTGGCTGGACCGCAACCTGTCCCGGCGCGACGACGTGTGCCTGTCGGTGCACCCGCACAACGACCGGGGGACCGGGGTCGCCTCGGCCGAGCTCGCCATGCTGGCCGGCGCGCAGCGGGTGGAGGGCTGCCTGTTCGGCAACGGCGAGCGGGCGGGCAACGTGTGCCTGGTCACCCTCGGCCTCAACCTGCTGACCCAGGGCGTCGACCCGGGCGTCGACTTCTCCGACCTCGACCACGTGCGACGCGTCGTGGAGGGCTGCAACGGCCTGCCGGTGCACCCGCGCCATCCCTACGCGGGCGAGCTGGTCTACACGGCGTTCTCCGGCTCGCACCAGGACGCCATCAAGAAGGGCTTCGACGCGCTGGACGGCACGGCCGCCGAGAGCGGCGCCCGGCCCGCCGACCTGCCGTGGGAGGTGCCGTACCTGCCGCTGGACCCGCGCGACGTCGGCCGGGCGTACGAGGCGGTGGTACGGATCAACAGCCAGTCGGGCAAGGGCGGCGTGGCGTACGTCATGAGCGCCCGCCACGGGTTCACCCTGCCGCGCCCCATGCAGGCCGACTTCGCCCGCGTGGTGCAGGCGCACGCCGAGGCCGAGGGCGGCGAGATCTCCCCGGACGTGGTGTGGCGCCTGTTCGAGCGCGCCTACGTCGAGTACCCCGCGCTGCCGCTGCCGCTGGTCTTCTGCGGCGAGCCGGTGACGGCCGAGCTGCACCTGGACGGCGGTCGGCCCTGCCCGGTGGGCACGGCCGTCCAGGACGCCAGGGACGCGCTCGCCCGGTGGGGGGTGGAGGTGCGCGCCGTGCACCGCCCGGTGCCGGGTCCTCTCGCGTCCCCGGCCGGGGACGTCGTCGTCTACGCCGAGTGCCGCGTGCGGGGGCGCGCCTTCTGGGGGGCGGGCGCGCAGGACGACCTGCCGGCGGCGGCGCTGTCCGCGGTGCGCTCGGCGGTGACCCGGGCGCGGATGGCGATCAACGGCCTGGACGTGCCCGCTCCCAGAGACGGGCGTCCGGCGATCGCCGCAGGCCGGTGATAGCCGGACGATAAGCCGTGAAAGGCGCATCCACTTAACGTGTCAATTGTCTGTAAAACCGCGTAATCCCGACAAAGCCCCACGTTATCGGAAGGCACCTCAAGCAATGGTGAGAACAGCCCTGGACTCGGCGATAGGTGAGCGGTCCCTCGGACTCGCGAGTTCCGTCCGGCTGACGGCCGCGTTTCTCATACGCGGCGACACGAGTTTTCCGTCGGTGAAGAGGGGGGCTCTTCATGAGCCTGATCGAACGACATGAGGCTCTGACCTCACTGGAGGGCCTGGTCACCAGTGCCGTCGGGGGCAAGGGCCGTGTGGCCCTGGTCAGCGGCACCGTGGCGACCGGCAAGAGCGAACTTCTACACTCCCTGGCCGAACGCGCCGTCGACCTCGGCGCACTGCCCATCACCGCGACGGCGTCCCTCGCCGAGCGCGACCTGCCGCTCGGCGTGTTCGGCCAGCTGGTGCAGGACGCGCCACTGGTCCTGGAGGAGCGCGACCGGGCGATGGCCCTCCTGGAGGAGGGCGCGCGCACCGTCATGTCGTCCGGGCCGGAGGCCGACACGCTGAACCAGGTGGACGCCCAGATCGTGCACGCGCTGTGCACCGTGCTGCTGGAACTGTCCGAACGCCACCCGCTGATGATCGTCGTCGACGACGTGCACCACGCCGACCGGCCCTCCCTGCTGTGCCTGGCCTACCTGTCGCGCCGGGTGCGGTTCGCCCCCATCATCGCGATGTTCAGCCACTCCGACCACGGCCGCTCCGCCGAGTCGTCCTTCGCCACCGAGCTGATGCGCTACCCGCACTGCCACGACGTCCGGCTCGGCCCGCTGTCCCCGGCCGGGGTGACCGAGCTGGTCACCGCGCGGCTCGGCGCCGAGGCCGCCACCCGTCACGCCGCCGAGTGGTACGAGTACGGCGGGGGCAACCCGCTGCTCACCGCGGGCCTGATCGAGGACCACCGCCGCGCGGTGCGCTCCGCCGGGGGAGAGGCCCCCGCCGAGCTGGTGCCCGGCGACGGGTACGGGCAGGCGGTGCTGGCCTGCCTGCGCCGCGCCGACCCGCGGATGATGCGGGTGGCCTGGGGCCTCGCAGTGCTCGGCGACCCCGGCCAGCTTGACCAGCTGCTGGAGGTCGGCCAGGAGTACGTCGGCCGCGAGCTGCACTCACTGGACCTGGCGGGCCTGCTGTCCGGCGGCCGGTTCCGGCACGAGTCCGCGCGCGTCGCCGTGCTGGCCGAGCTCGGGCCCGGTGAGCGGGGACGGCTGCACCGCCGCGCCGCCGGGCTGGCGTACGGCACCGGGGGGTCGACCACGCTGGTCGCCGACCACCTGCTGCACGCCGACGAGGTCCTGGAGCCGTGGGCCATCGAGGTGCTGGAGGACGCGGCGCGGCACGCGCTGCGCGACGGCCGGGTCGAGCCCGCCGTCGACTACCTGCGGCTGGCCTGGCGGGTCTGCACCGACGAGCGGCAGCGCGTCAAGATCACCACGGCGCTGATGCGGGCCGAGTGGCGGATCAACCCGAGCACGCCCACCGGGCACTTCCCCGAGCTCACCGACGCGCTGCGCCGCGGCCACCTGCGCGGCAGCGACGCCGTGGTGCTGGCCAAGGCGTTCCTGTGGCACGGCAGGTTCGAGGACGCCCGCGACGTGCTGGGGCGGCTCAACGAGGCGGGCAAGGAACCCGACCCCGAGACGGTCACCGAGCTGGTCATCGCCCGGCCGTGGCTGCGCTGCACCTACACCCCGTTCCTGTCGCACCTGCGCCAGACCACCGGGGAGCAGTCGCGCGGGGCGATCCTGTCGGTGGCGGCCGACCGGCGGCTGGAGTCGGCGATCGCGCTGGCCGCCGTGCTGACCCGCGGGCCGCGCCAGGAGTTCGCCGGGGCGGTCGAGCGGATCCTGCGCGGCTCGCGCCTGGACGAGGTGTCGATGGACACCGTCGAGAACGCGCTGCTCGCCCTCACCTACGGCGGCCGGCCGGACAAGGCGGCGCCGTGGTGCGACGTGTTCATCGACGAGGCCTCCACCCGGCACGCGCCGAGCCGCCGGGCCCGGCTGTCGGCGATACGCGCCGAGATCGCGTTCCGCATGGGCGACATGCTGGGCGCCGAGTTCCACGCGCGGCTCGGCCTGGACACCATCCCGCTCAGCGGCTGGGGCGTCGCCGTCGGCGGCCCGCTGGCCGGACTGGTGCTGGCCTCCACCGCGATGGGCCGGTTCGACACCGTCAGCGACCTGCTCGACCAGCCGGTCCCCGACGCCATGTTCCAGACCCGCTGGGGCCTGCACTACCTGCACGCCCGCGGCCGCTACAGCCTCGCCACCGGCTACGCCCAGCTGGCGCTGCGCGACTTCCAGCGCTGCGGCGAACTGATGGGCACCTGGAACCTCGACGTCCCCGGGCTGGTCCCGTGGCGGGTCGAGGCCGCCGAGGCGTGCCTGCGCCTGCGCCGCCCCGACCAGGCACGGCGCCTGGCGGAGGACCAGATCCGCCGCTGCGCGTCCAGCTCCCCGCGCGTCCACGGCATGGCCATGCGCCTGCTGGCCGCCACCAGCGACCTGCGCCACCGCCCGATGCTGCTGCGCCAGGCCGGCGACCTGCTGCAGTCCGGCGGCGACCGCTACGAGCTGGCGCGGGTGCTGTACGACCTGCACGAGACCTTCCACGCCCTCGGCGAGTACCGCCGCGCCGCCATGATCGCCGGACGGGCCCGCGCCGTGGCACAGGAGTGCCACGCCGACCCGCTGACCCGTGCCCTGTCCCGCGACACCGAGGCGAACGCACTGCCGCTCCCCGCGGCCTCCGCCGACAACGACGACACCTCGGTCCTGTCCGACGCCCAGCGCCGCGTCGCCGTCCTCGCCGCCGCCGGCTACACCAACCGCGAGATCGCCGACAAGCTGTACATCACAGTCAGCACCGTCGAACAGCACCTCACCCGCACCTACCGCAAACTAAACATCGCCAGCCGCGCCGAACTCCCCGCCACCCTCGAACCGGGCACCTCCGTCCCGGTCTGAGCCGACCCGTCGCTCCGCGCACACGCCAGGGAACGTCCCCGCCGCCAAGGGCGGGGACGTCATTCCTCGAGGCGGGACCCCGGGTGGGCGCCGTACACGACGGTGGTGGCGGCCAGGAGGGTCGCCGCCGCGCCGAGGGCCCATGGCACGCCGGCGGCGTGGATCAGCAGGGCGCCGGTCAGGGCTCCGGCGAACATGCAGACCACGGCCGCCGTGCGCCGGACCAGCAGTGGATTTGTCCCTCCGGCCAGGCTCGACTCGGCGGCGAGTCCCGCCAGGATCCGTGTGAGCACCGACCCGGTGACGTCGGGCAGCGCCACCAGCCGGACGGTGGCCACCTGCACCCCCATCGCCACCGCCAGCAGCGCGACCACCCCGTACCGCGCACCCGAGCCGGTCCCGAGCCACGCGGCCAGCAGCAGCCCGGCCGTCACCGCCACCACCTCGGCCACCAGCGCCACCAGCACGTGCGTCCGCCGCGCCCCCGACACCCGCCCGGCCCGCCCCGCCACGACCGCCCCCACCAGGAACGCCGCCAGCGACACCGCCGAGGTGCTCACCGAGAACCCCGGCGTCCCCGCCGCCGCGAACCCGAAAACGATGACGTTCCCGGTCATGTTCGCCGTGAACACATTCCCGAGCCGCAGATAACTGACCGCGTCCACCATCCCGCTGACCACGGTGAGCCCCACCAGCACCCCCGCCAGCGGATCCCGCCCCCGCCCACTCCCCATCCCGCTCTTCCCACCACGTCCGGCATCCCCTGCCCCGCGACGCTACGACACTCCCCACCCGCCCCCGGGGAGCCATGCCGCTGCCCACACCCGGATCGTCACCGGGGAGAAAGTCAGAGCCTGTCTGTCTCTGTCAAGTCGAGCCGTCCAGGTCAGGGGGCGGTCTGTTCCGACTCCAGGCAAGGTGTGCACATGGGGACGTCCACCAGGCTTAGCCCCAGGGACGTGTACAGCCTGGTTCCCGTGGACTCGCCCAGGCAGATACCTGTGCGTCGACCGTGCCGCGCTCCGCATGGGCAGTGGCAGGGGGAGCCTGGACGGTTTCGTGGTGGCGATTCTCCCTCGGCCATGGCCACCATTCGTCGCACCGCGGGGGAGCGTGCCCACTCCGCGACTCCTTGGATCAGTGACTGTGCGGCGGTGTGCTGTATGCCGGAGGGGGCGGGCTCTGGAGGAGGTTCGGCGGTCCAGATCATCGCGTCGGTGCTTCCGTGCCAGTCGGTGAGGACGTCGTCGATCGCGGCGAGGGTGTCGTCAGGGTTCACGGCGGTCACGGGTCCGGTCAGGTTCGGAGGAGGGAGCGGGCCTCGGCGGTCACGGTGGGCATGCCTAGGCGGTCGGCCAGGCGGAGGGAGCGGTGGAGGAGGCGGGTGGCTTCGCCGGTGGGGTCGGTGGGGTGGAGGTGGAGGAGGGCCTTGGCTCTGTCGAGCTGGATTCTGGCCATGTGGGGTGGGGCGGCGGAGACCATCTTGGTGGCCTCGGTGAAGTGGTGGAGGGCCTCGTCGGGGGCGCCGGCGGCCATCGCGAGGAGGCCGCGGAAGCGGGCCGTGGGGCCGAGCAGGACGGTGGGCCAGCCCGCCAGGACCAGTTCGTGGGGGTGGGCGGCGAGGCGGTCGCGGAGCAGGGGGATGTAGGCGTCGACGCCGCCGCCGGCGGCGCCGGGGACACCGGGGAGGGTGCCCTGGACGCCGGCGGACGCGATGGCGGCGCAGGAGGCGGCGAGGGCGGCGAGCGTGGGGACGGCCCAGCCGTGCGGGGGGAGGGCGGTCAGGTTCGACGTCTCGTGCATGATGGCGGCCAGGTGGTCGGCGGCCTCGTCGTGGCGGCCCGTCTCGCACAGGGCCAGCACGTGGGCGGCGCGCCAGATGGGGAAGTAGCCGTGCTGCTCGATCTGGCGCGCGAGGCCCAGCTCGAACAGCTCCTCCATGCGCCCGCGCTCGTACAGCAGCCAGAAGTACTGCCCCATCAGCGTCTGCTGGAGCGTCTCGGCGGGCATCGCCTGGTTGGCCGACAGCTCCTGCACCATGGGCAGGGACTCGCCGGTGATGCGCTCCTCGGCGCGGGCGAAGTCGCCGTTCCACAGGTCCATCAGCGTGTCCAGGGTGCTGCGCAGCCACGGCCCGAGGGACCGGGGGTCGCGGGTGACCAGGGAGCGGTGCCGTTCGACGGTGCCGAGGGCGTCGCCGAGACGGCCGAGACGGAGCTGGTCGACGGCCATCGCGACCAGGGCCTCGCCCTGGAAGTGCGCCGAGCCCGCGCGGATTCCCGCCTCGTGCAGGCGGGTGGCGATGCCGAGCAGCTCGGCGGGACCGGCGTGGTCGTACAGCGCCCAGCGGCACTCGGTGAGCACCTCGCAGCGCACCAGGTCGTCGCCGTCGGCGGGCAGCTCGCGCAGGGTGGCGCGGGCCAGCTCCACGGCGGCCTGCGCGCCCTCGCCGGGGACGACCGCCATGGTGCGCTTCTTGGCCAGGTGGGCCTTGAGCTGCAGCCGCAGCTCGGCGACCTCGTCGCCGGTGTCGCCGGCCAGCCGGTCCAGGCCGGTGCTGAGCAGGTGGACGAGCTGCTGGTCCACCTGCCCGGGGGCCGACCAGCGCCGGGCCAGGCGGATGGCGGCGGTCGCGGCGGGCCGCGGCAGGTCCGCCCCCGCCGTCTGGTAGGCCTCCAGGTAGCGCCGCCCGGCCTGCTCCATGTCGCCGCCGTCGCCGAGCGCGTCCCCGAGCGTGATGAGCAGCCCGACGCGGGTGGCGGGGTCGGCGCGCAGCCGCAGCCCCTCCTCGGCCCAGTCGACGGCGTCGCCGACGCCGAAGCCGCGCTGCTCGGCGCGGGCCGCGTCCAGGCAGGCGGCCGCCGTGCGCTCCTCGGGCAGGCCCGCCCCGGCGGCGCGGGCGTGCTGGGCGATCCGCACCGGCAGCGAGGGGTCCACCCACCCGGCGGCCGTCATGCGGCCGGTCAGCGCCTCGAACGCCCGCCGGTGCAGGTCCCTGGCCAGGGCGGGGTCGCGCTTGAGCTCGTCGAGCACGTCGTCGCGGGAGCGGTCGTGCGCGAAGCGCACCCGGTCGTGCCCCTTGACGGTGTTGCCGGACGCGGCGAGAGCCTGCCTGCGGTCGGCCTCCTCGGGCGTCAGGTCCAGCATCCGCGCCACCAGCGCCGGGTCCACGTCCCTCCCGACCGCGGTGATCGCCGCGGCGGCCAGCCACACGAACGCCGCGGCGGGCCCGCCGTCGGGACGCGTCGCGGGCGGCGGCCCGTCCTGCGGGCGGCGGGGGGCGGGGATGCGGTCGTCACGCTCGTCGTGGGTGCGGGACGGGGCGAGCCGCGCGGCCGCGCGGGACAGGGCGGCGGGCGGCACCTCGCCGGGCTCGGTGAGGCGGCACAGCTCCAGCGGCAGGCCGTCGGTGACGCGGACGGCTTCCTTGGACTCGCCGAGGGTGGGGGCGCGGCCCCACGCCTGGCCGAGCCACTCGGCCACCTCGTCGACGCCGAGGGGGTCGACGGACAGGGTGTCCATGACCTCGCTCCAGAAGGCGGAGTCCTGCCGGGTGGCGAGCAGGAACCCCACGGGGGCCGTCTCCAGGCCCTTGCGTACGTGCCGGAGCAGCTCCACGGCGTAGGAGCCGAGCAGGTGGGCGTTGTCCAGGGCCACGAGCAGGCCGTTGCCCGCGGCCCGGCGTAACAGGCTCACCAGCAGGAACGTCAGTTCGCGCGGGTCGCGCTCGTGGCCCGGCCTGCCGGGTGAGGCGATCACGCCCGCCGACATCAGCTTGCCCAGCGACTCGCGTTCCCGGGCGGTGATCGGTTCGGGCGGCGCGGCCAGGTCGCGGCGCAGGTGCCCCCACACCGCCCCGGCGAGCTCCCGCCAGGGCTGAAGGCCGTCCAGGTCCTGGCACATCACGTTCACCATCAGCACCCGCTCGCGGGCGGCCACCCGCTCGGCCTCGCGCAGCAGGCGGCTCTTGCCGACGCCGCCCTCGCCGGTCAGAGCCAGCGCGCCGGACCGGCCGCCGGCGAGCCGGCGCACCAGCGCGGTGAGCCTGCCGAGCTCCCGCTGCCGCCCCACCAGCAGCTCGGGGCCGTCCTGCTCCTGCCACCGGGCCGTGCCGAGCGGCGCGGTGGCGTCGAAGCCGTGCTCGTGCAGCGCCAGCAGGTCGATGGCGCGCCGCGCCGCGTCGTCGCCCGGGTAGCGCGAGTCGCGCTGCGCCGCGATCCGCCGGGCCGCCGCCCCGCCGTCCTCGCGCAGCCCGGTCAGGAACCGCAGCAGCCACAGCGCCGTGGTGTCGTCCTGTCCCTCGCCCACCGGGCCCTCGGCGACGAACGCCGCCTCCTCGTGCCGGCCGAGCCGCAGCGCGATCCTGGCCACCAGGCGCACCAGCTCGGCGCGCTGCTCCTCCAGCCTGGCGCGGTGGCTCTCGCACGCCCACGGCAGGCTCCACCCGGCCGACAGCGACGCGAACGGGGCGCCCCGCCACTCGCCCGCCGCCTCCCGCAGGGAGGTCAGCGCGCCTTCCAGCTCACCGGTGTCGTACAGCTCGCGCCCCTGCCGCAGCCGCGCCTCGAAGCGCGCCGTGTCCACCGTGGCGGCGAGGTAGCCCGGCACCCGCTCCACCAGCTCGTAGGCGTGCGACCACTTGGCCGGGGGGATGTCCAGCTCGCTGCCCGACAGCGCGGTGCGCAGGCGGGACAGCGGCGGCGCGACGTCGGGCACCGGCCAGTCGGGGCCCTGCCCGAGCGCGGCGGCCAGGGCGTTCTGCGGCACCGGATTGCGCGCCGAGACCAGCATGGCCAGGGCCTTGGCCGTCTGGGGGAGGAGCTTGCGCGGCGCTCCGTCCACCAGGATCGCGACGTCGCCGAGCAGTCGGATGTCGAACCGCGCCACTTTCACCGCCGGGAAGTGTGATGTCAGATTCTCGATCGACGGCCTTCCCCGCAAGGTCATCGCAAGGATCGGTGGCCACGATGGGACCGGTGGCAGAAAACAGCCGTAAACGTCATTAACGCTATGACGCGAGGTGAGCCCGTGGCAAGGATCGACCGAATTTCGGTTGATGCCCTCGACGACCGTCAGCTTGAAGAGGTACGCGAGAACGTGCGTCGTGAACGCGACGCGGAGGCGGGCAGGCCATTGACCGTGGCGGTGATGGGCTGCGCGGGGGTGGGTAAGTCGTCCCTGCTCAACGCCTTGTTCGGCACGCGGCTGGCGGTGGGTGACGTCAAGCCTGTACCGGAAAAGCCACAGGCGGTAACCGTGCCCGGTAATTCTGGCCATCAGCTTACCTTTTGGGATATGCCCGGAATAGGGGAATCGCCCGCCACCGATCCGGTGTACGCCGCGATGTACGTGGAAAAGCTGGCCGAGGCCGACGTCGTCATCTGGGCCGTGCACGCCGACAGCCGCTCGGCGGCCTACGACGCCGAGCGGCTGCGCGGGCTGCTCGCCGGGGTGGACGACGAGGCGCGGCGCCACGTGATGGGCAAGCTCACCGTCGTCCTCACCAAGGCCGACACCCTCACCCCGCCGCCCTGGATCTTCGACATGCGCGGCCGCGAGGGAACGTTCGTGCCGAGCGCCCAGCTGGCCGGCCGCCTGGAGGCCAAGGCCGCCTACTTCGAGCAGGCCCTGCTGGAACCCTGGGACGACCTGCTCACCGCCACCACCTACAACACCGGCGGCTTCACGCTGTCCGACGGCCGCATCGGCTTCGACGGGCACGCCGTCCGCTACCACGGTCACTTCTCCCAGCGGGTGTGCGACGCCTACTCGGCCGCGCACCCCGAGCACGCCGAGGTCTTCAACCGCCTGCGCGACAACCACCGCGTGCTGCCCTGCTCGTCCCTGTTCCGGTTCAACCTCGCGCCGCTGCTGGTCATCGTGGTCAACAAGCTGGGGCCGACCGCGATCTTCCGGTTCCAGCGCCTGCTGGACGACGTCGCCGCCCTCGGCGGCGTGCCCGTCGCGGCCATGCGGGGCTTCGGCAACTTCATGGTCTGGGACGGCGTGCGCGGCGTCACCGCTTTCGACCTCGGCCAGTACCCCCTCCACCCGCTCTGACGCGCCCCCGCCCCCCGCACGGACGGCCGCCCCGCACCAGCAAGGACCCGACCATGACCGACGACGACATCAGCCGCGTGGTGGATCGCCGGCGCCGCGAGGCCGCCGAGTACGCGATGCGCCTGGACTACGCGGTGCAGTACCGGGACGAGACCGCCATCGAGCACGTGATCAGGACCGCCGCGGGCCGCGTGCTGGGCGCCCCGGGCGGGGTCGGATTCGACCTGGTCAGGAGCATCTGGGCCTGGCTGGTCGTGCACTGAGCCCCCGGACCGGCCCTCCGGCGCGGCCTCCGTGACGCGCACGTGACCGGTATGTGATCGAATACCCGCCTCTCCGGCACGATTGTCCCGCACGCGCGTCCGGGAATTGTGGAAAGAATGGGTATGGAGAACGTTTGGTCCGTGCCAGGTCGGGGGTGACGGGTAGCGGTGGACACGCGCGGGGCCGCCGGGCCGCCCATGAGCCTGGAGGGGATCGACCACGCGCTGCGTCGCCGCACCGAGGAGCGCGACCGGGTGGGGGGCGACCTGCTCGACCTGGACGCCCACTCCACCCACCGGCTGCTGACCGGCATGACCCCCACCGGCGAGACCGGGCGGCGGTGGGACGCGGCGCGCGCCGCGTCGGTCACCCTGTGGTGGCTGTTCGACGCCTACCGCCGCGTGCTCGACCAGGCGTTCGAGCTGCGCGCCGCGGGGAAGCCCGACCTCGGCGCGCTGACCGCCCTGCTCACCGGCCCCTCGGTGGACCTCAAGCCCGGCGACGTGCCGGTGGAGAAGCGGTCGCTGCTGCGCGCCGCCGGGGAGTGGGTCACCCTGGACGCGGCGCTGGCCCGCATGGACCGCGCGTACCGCGAGGTCGCCGAGACCGTCGCCGCCGTCGACGAGGCGTGGGGCGCGCTGCTGCCCGTGCTGGACGCCGCCGACGCCGGGCGCCGCGCCGCGCTGGACCTGGCGTCGGGTCTCGGCGCCCCCGACCCCGACCTGGACCGGCTCGGCACCACCCTGGACCGGCTGCGGGCCGCCGTCTCCGCCGACCCGCTCGGCGCGGTCTCGCGGCGCCCCGAGATGGACGCGGCCGCCGCCGCCGTGGCCTCGCGCCGCGCCGCCCTGGAGCGGGCCGCCGGGATCCGCGAGGAGTACGACGGCCGGGCCCGCAGGCTGGGCGAGCGCATCGACGAGGTCGCCGCGGCCGAGCGGGAGGCGCGGCGGGTGCGCGACACCGTGGTGGTCAAGATCGCCGCACCGGCGCTGCCCGCGCTGCCCGACCAGGCCGCCGCCCTGCGCGACCGGCTCGCCGCGCTCGCCGCCGTGCGGGGCCGCTGGCTGGAGCTGGCCGAGCGTCTGGCCGACCTGGAACGCGGCGTCGAGGACGCGCTCACCAGGACAGGCGTGATCACCGAGTCCATCGCGGGCCTCATCGGCCGCCGCGACGAGCTGCGCGGCAGGCTGACCGCCTACCAGGCCAAGGCCGCCCGCCTCGGCCGCGCCGAGGACCTGGCCCTGGCCGGCCTCTACGGCAAGGCGCGCGACCTGCTGTGGACGGCCCCCTGCGACCTGCGCCGCGCCACCGTCGCCGTCGCCGAGTACCAACGCGCCATCAAGCGGATCGGAGCGGCCGGATGACGGAGCACGTCAGGCCCGGCCGTGCCGGGGCCGTCGACCGGAGGGGAGCGGCCGTATGACCAAGTGTGAACAGCCCGGCTGCGCGGGGACCGTGATGGACGGCTACTGCGACACCTGCGGCATGGCGCCCGTGCCCGCGTCGTCCGGCAGGCACGCCGCGCCGCCGGCGGGCCAGCCGGGCGCGCCGGGATCGGGGCCGTACGGCCCGCCCGGCCAGCCGGGTCCCGGGCAGTACGGCGCGCCGCCGATCGGCCCGCCCGGCGCCGCGCACCCCGGCCAGCCCACCGTGCCTCCCGGCGCTTCGTGGCCCGGCGGCTCCCAGATGGGGGCCTCGGGACGGCCCGGTACCGCGTGGCCGTCCGCCGGCCCCGTTCCGGCGGGGCCGCAGGGGCAGCCGCCCGCCGGGCCGCAACACGGCCGTCCCGGCACCGCCTGGCCCTCCGGCCAGCCACCGGTGCCCGGCATGCCGGGGAACGGCCCCGGGGCGCCGGGGAACGTCCAGGGCATGCCGGGAAGCGGTCCCGGCGTGCCGGGGAACGGCGGACCCGGCCGGGCCGGGCACGCCCCCTCGGGACCGGCGGGGCCGGCGCCGAGCGGGCCGTCCGGAGCGGCGCCGCCGATGACGAGACCGTCGATCGGGGTGCCGGGGACCTCGGTGACCGGCGCGACGGGGACGCCCAGTCAGCTCAGCGGGTCCCGGCGGACCAGCTCGCGGTCCCGGCGCGGCATGCTGGGCATGGGGCTGGTCGAGGTGCCGCCGGTGCCCTACCGGGACCCCTCCGCGGTGGTGATGCAGGATCCCGTGGTCCCAGAGGACCGGCGGTTCTGCGGCAACCCCGACTGCGGCAAACCCGTCGGGCGGCGCAGGGAAGGGCGCCCCGGGCGCCCCGAGGGGTACTGCCCGCACTGCGGCCAGCGGTTCTCGTTCACCCCCAAGCTCGTGGCGGGCGACCTGGTGGCCCACCAGTACGAGGTCAAGGGCTGCCTGGCCCACGGCGGCCTCGGCTGGATCTACCTGGCCGCCGACCGCAACCTCGACGGCCGCTGGGTGGTCATGAAGGGCCTGCTGGACACCGGCGACCTCGAGGCCATGGCCGCGGCCGAGGCCGAGCGCCGGTTCCTCACGGCGATGGACCACCCCAACATCGTCAAGATCTTCAACTTCGTCAGCCACCCCGACCCCGGCACGGGCTCGCTGGTCGGCTACATCGTCATGGAGTACGTCGGCGGCCAGTCCCTGCAGGACCTGCTGCGCCGCCGCCTGCGGGAGAGCGACAACAGCCAGGCGCTCCCGCTGTCCCAGGTCATCGCCTACGGCCTGGAGATCCTGCGCGCCTTCGGCTACCTGCACGACCGCGGCATGCTGTACTGCGACCTCAAGCCGGCCAACGTCATCCAGGTCGAGGAGCAGCTCAAGCTCATCGACCTCGGCGCGGTCCGCCGCACCGACGACGCCGACAGCGCCATCTACGGCACCATCGGCTACCAGGCCCCCGAGATCGCCACCCAGGGCCCCTCCGTCGCCTCGGACCTGTACACCGTGGGCCGCACCCTCGCCGTGCTCGCCATGCCGTTCAGCCCGGTGAGCGGCGGGGCCGCCGCCCCGCTGCCGGACTTCGGCCCGCACTACGAGTCGTTCCAGCGCCTGCTGCAGCGCGCCACCGACCCCGACCCCGGGCGGCGCTTCCTCAGTGCCGCCGAGATGGGCGACCAGCTCGTCGGCGTGCTCAGGGAGACCAGGGCGGCCGAGGACGGCGTCCCGCACCCCGCGCAGTCGGGGGTGTTCGGCCCCGAGCGCGCGGCCGTGGGCACCGAGCTGGCCCCCGCCACCACCAAGACGGTGTTCGGGCCGCTCGAACGCCTGGACGCCGCCGCCGCGCTCCCGGTGCCGCTGGTCGACCCGCTGGACCCCGGCGCCGGCCTGCTGGCCGGTCTCACGTCCGGCAACCCCGACGAGCTGATCGCGGTGCTGGAGTCCGCGCCGCCCACCCCGGAGACCACGCTGGCCCGCATCCGGGTGCTCAGCGAGCTCGGCCGTCCCGTCTCCGAGGACCTGTACGCGAGCGCGGGCAAGGAACTGCCGGGCGACTGGCGGCTGTGGTGGTACCGCGGCGTCGCCGAGCTGGCCTCCGGCGACCCGGGCACGGCCGTGCGGTTCTTCGACGGCATCTACGCCTGGTTCCCCGGCGAGTCCGCGGCCCGGCTGGCGCTGGCGTTCGCGCTGGAGGCCGCGGGGGCGGGCGCCGAGGCGGCCCGCCACTTCGCGGCCATCTGGCAGACCGACCGCTCCTACGTCAGCGCGTGCTTCGGCCTGGCGAGGATCCACCTGGCGGCGGGGGACCGGGCGCGCGCCGCCGCGGCCCTGGAGGAGGTGCCGCCGACCTCCATCCACCGCACCTCCGCGCAGGTCGCCATCGTGGCGGTCACCGTGCGGGGCCAGGCCCCCGCCGAGCCGGAGCTGGTCGCGGCGGGCGAGCGGCTGCGCTCGCTCAAGCTCGACTCCCGCGACCGCGACGGCCTCGCCTCCGAGGTGCTGGAGAGCGCACTGGCCAGGTTCGTCACCGGCCAGACCGCCTCGGGCACCGGCACGCTGCTCGGCACCCCGCTCAGCGAGCGCGGCGTGCGCACCGAGCTGGAACGGGTGTACCGGGCGCTGGCCCGCGCGGCCGGGTCCACCGGCGACCGGCACGCCCTGATCGGCCGCGCCAACGCGGTGCGGCCGAGGACGCTCTGGTGACCGCGACCTGCCCGGTCTGCGGCACCCTCGTACTGACGGGCGAGGCCTTCTGCGAGCAGTGCGGCCACGACCTCACCGCGTCCGGCGAGGGCCTGGCCGCCGGGTTCGGCGCGGGGCCGGTGCCCGGCGCCGGGCCGGTCGTGCCCGGCACCGGGGCCGCCGCGGTGCGCGGCACCGGGCCGTGCACCGCCTGCGGCTCGGCCGCCGTCGGCCCGGACGGCTACTGCGAGAACTGCGGCATGCTCCAGCCGAGCGGCCGCGACCACGTCGAGGTCGAGGTGGAGACCTCGGCCGGGGTGAGCGACCGCGGCCTGCGGCACAGCAAGAACGAGGACGCCATGGCGCTGCTCGCCGCCGGGGAGGGCACGGTGGTCGGCGTCGTCTGCGACGGCGTGTCCACCTCCTCGCGCCCGGAGGAGGCGTCCCAGGCCGCCGCCGACGCGGCCGCGCTGACCCTCGCCAAGCGGCTCGCCGAGGGCGACGACGCCGAGACCGCCACCCGCGAGGCCGTCGCGATGGCCGCCCGCGCCGTCGCCGCCGCGGCCCGTCCCGGCGAGGACGCCCCCGCCTGCACCTACGTGTCGGGGGTGGTCGCGGGCCGGCAGGTGACCGTCGGCTGGGTGGGCGACAGCCGGGCGTACTGGCTGGGCGGCCAGTCGGCGCTGCTGACCGTCGACGACGCCGCCCCGGGCACCCACATGCTGACCGCGTGGCTCGGCGCCGACGCGGGCGAGGTCGTGCCGCACGTGCGCACCTTCACCACCGACGGCCCCGGCCTGGTGCTGCTGTGCAGCGACGGCCTGTGGAACTACTACCCCGAGCCGGAGGCGCTGTCCGCCGCGGCCACGGACGACACACTCCTCGCCGCGGCCCGCCGGCTGGTCCGGATGGCGAACGAGGCGGGGGGACACGACAACATCACCGTCGTGCTCATCCCTTTCGGACAGGGGGACAGGGGCGAGGCCACGGTGGTATTCCCGAAGGAGAGAAGTGACTGACTTCACCATTCGCGTGGACCAGAACAAGTACCTGCCCGCGGGGAGCCAGGAGGTCCACGGCATCGTCACGGCCGAGGCGAGCGGCCCGGTGGGCCCCTCGATCGCGGCCGACGCCGCCGAGGTGATCATCATCGACACCTCGGGCTCCATGTCGTACGGCAAGATCAACGACGCGCGCAAGGCCGCGCAGGCCGCCATCGACACGCTGCGCGACGGGGTGCACTTCGCGGTCATCGCGGGCAATCACCAGGCCGAGGTCATCTACCCGGGCACCGGCGGCCTGGCCCCGGCGACCCCGCAGACCAGGTACGAGTCCAAGGAGGCCGTGGCCCGGCTGCGCGCCGACGGCGGCACCGCGATGGGCCGGTGGCTGCGCCGGGCCGCCGACCTGTTCAGCGCCCACCAGATGTCCCACCCGGACGTCATCAAGCACGCCATCCTGCTGACCGACGGCAAGAACGAGCACGAGTCCGCGCCGGAGTTCGACGCCAACCTCACCTACAGCTCGGGCAAGTTCGTCTGCGACTGCCGCGGCGTCGGCACCGACTGGGTGGTCGCCGAGGTCCGCAGGATCGGCTCCACCCTGCTCGGCAGCGTGATGGACGTGCGCCGCCCCGAGGAGCTCGCCGCCGACTTCCGCGCCATGACCGAGGCCGCGATGGGCAAGACCGTGGCCGACGTCGCGCTGCGGGTGTGGATCCCGCGGTCCGCCTCGCTGAACTTCGTCAAGCAGGTGTCCCCGGCGCTGGAGGACCTCACCGGCCGCCGCACCGACGTGGACGCGCTGACCGGCGACTACCCGACCGGCGCCTGGGGCGGCGAGTCGCGCGAGTACCACATCAGCGTGCGGGTGCCCCCGGGGCACGTCGGCCAGGAGATGCGCGCCGGGCTGGTCAAGCTCGTCATCCCGCAGACCGGCCAGGTGCTGGCCAGCGGCAACATCCTCGCCCTGTGGAGCGACGACCCCGCGCTGTCCACCCGGATCAACCCCAGGGTCGCCCACTACACCGGCCAGCAGGAGCTCGCCTCGCTCATCCAGGAAGGGCTCCAGGCCCGCAACGACGGAGACCTGGAGACCGCGACGGCGCGGCTCGGCAAGGCGCGCGGCATCGCCGAGAGCGCCGGGAACGACGAGACGGCCCGGCTGCTGGACAAGGTGGTCGACGTCGACCCCGAGACGGGAACCGCCCGGCTCAAGCGGGTCGTTGACAAGGCGGACGAGATCGCGCTCGACACGCGCTCGGTCCGCACCGTCCGAATGCGCAAGGACCCGGAGAGCTGACCATGGCCACCTGTCCAGCGGGCCACGACTCCTCGGACGAGGAGTACTGCGACACCTGTGGCATCCAGATGACGGGGACCGCCGCGCCGCCGGCGCCGGCCATCCCCGCGCAGGGCGGCGGCGAGCAGGCCGGCGGGTGCCCCGACTGCGGGGCCCCGCGCGGCGGCCGTTTCTGTGAGAGCTGCGGCTACGACTTCGTGCTCGGCGGGCCCGGGGCCTCCTCCCGCAGCACCCGGCCGCCGGCCGCGACGCCCTCGGGGCCGGTGAGCGGGGCCTCGCAGGGGACGGGCTCCCCCTCCTGGCAGCCCGCGCAGGTCGTCAGGCCGGGGTCCGCCCAGGTCCCCGCCTCGCGTCCCGCGCCGCCGCCCCCGCCTCCACCGCCGGCGGCGGGCGGCTGGGTGGTGGTGATCGGGGCCGACCGCGGCCACTACGACGCCATGATCTCCCAGGGCGGTCCCGACGCCGCGATGGTGGCGTTCCCGCCGTACTGCCCCGAGCGCCGGGTGGCCCTGTCGGGGCCCGAGATGCGCGTCGGGCGCCGCAGCAGGACGCGCTCCCTGCTGCCGGAGATCGACCTGTCCGGCCCGCCCGAGGACCCCGGCGTCTCCCACCTGCACGCGGTGTTCCTCGCCCAGCCCGACGGCACCTGGCAACTCGTCGACCCGGGCTCGGCCAACGGCACCCTGCTGAACGGCAAGGCGGTCGAGGTCAACCACCCTCTCCCGCTGTCCGACGGCGACCGGGTGCACGTCGGCGCCTGGACCGTCATCACCGTGCGGAGGGCCTGAGATGACCCCGCCCGGCCCGCGTCACGCGGCCGCCACCCCCCACCGGACGCCCCACGCCGGTCGTCACCGCGCGGAGACGACCCGCGCTCCCGAGGAGGGACGCGGATGACCCTCGTCGACCCCGCCACCGTCGGCGCGCCGCCCCCGGTCCGCCGGACGCGGACCCGCACCGTCCCCGGGCGCATCCGCCTCATGTCCGGGCTCGGCGTGGCCGCGGTCGTGCTGCTGTTCGGCGCGACGGCCATCGCCATCGGTCACGCCAGGGACGGCCTGAACGTCATCGGCCACACCGCGGGCCCCCAGGTGGTCGCCACCGCCGACCTGTACTTCGCGCTGAGCGACATGGACGGCCAGGTCGCCACCATCCTGCTCACCGGGAACGAGGCGAGCCTCGGCCCGGGCCGCCAGGCCATGCTCGACCGCTACGAGGAACGCAGGTCGCAGGCCGACCGCGCGGTGCTCCAGGCCGCCGACCTGGCCGGGGACGACCCCACCGAGCAGGCCACGGTGCGCGCCGTGCTGGACGGCCTCGGCCGCTACGAGCGGCTCGCCGCCCGCGCCCTGCTGCTGGACGAGCAGTCCGGCCACCCCGCCGGGCCGCCCTCGCAGGCCGTGCTGGACATCTACCGTCAGGCCACCGACCTGATGCGGCTGGACCTGCTGCCCAAGGCGTACAACCTGACCCTGGACAGCGCCACCATCGTCCGGCACGCCTACCTCGGCGAGCTGTCGGCCGTCACCACCGGCCGCATCGCCGTGGCGGCCACCGGGCTGCTGGCCCTGGTCCTGCTGATCGTGCTGCAGGTCTACCTGAGCCGGGGCTTCCGGCGCACGATCAACGTGCCGCTGCTGGCGGCGACCCTCGTGGCCGGCGGGCTCACCGTGGCGGGCGTGGTCGTGCTGCAGCGGGAGGCGGACGCGCTCACCCAGGCCAAGGACGGCGGCTTCAACTCCGTGCTCGCCCTGTCGCGGGCCCGCGCCATCGGCAACACCCTGCACGGCGACCAGAGCAGGTACCTCCTGGACCCCGAGCGCGCCGACACCTACGAGCAGGTGTACCTCGACAAGTCTCAGTCGGTGCTCTACGTTCCCGCGGGCAACCTGGACAAATACCACACCGCGGTGGGCGACCTGAAGGCGGCGGGCGCGCAGGACGGGCTCGGGTTCCTCGACGTCGAGGCCGCGGGCGGGCTCGGCATGCCGGGGCAGCGGGCCGCGTTCGACGACCTGCTGAGCCGCTACAAGGACTTCCAGCGGGCCGACGGGGACATGCGGCGCGCGGCCACCGGCGGCTCGCGGCGCGAGGCGGTGCGCCAGGCCATGGGGCCCACGTTCGCCGCCTACGACCAGGCCCTGGTCGGGCTCACCACCCTGCACCGCCTGGAGTTCGAGCGAGCGGTCCGCGCCGGGGACGGCACGCTCGCCGGGTGGGACCTGGTGCCCCCCGCGGCGGCGCTCGCCGCCGCCCTGCTGCTCCTGATCGGTGTCCGGCCCCGGCTCGCCGAGTACCGCTGAAGGGAATCCCGAGATGCTGACGTTTCCCCGGCCGCGCCGCCGCCTCCTCCGCCTGGCGGCGGGCGCGTCGGCGGTCCTGGCCGTGCTCACCGGGCTCGGCGGCTGCGCCGCCGGCGGCTCGCTGCTGGACAAGCCGTCGCTGGTCATCGGGGTCAAGCCCGACCAGCCGGGCCTCGGGATGAAGGCGGACGGGAAGTACACCGGCTTCGACGTCGACGTCGCCACCTACGTGGCGGCCAAGCTCGGCAAGCCGGTGCGCTTCGTGGACGCCCCCTCGGCCCGCCGCGAGACCATGCTCACCCAGGGCCAGGCCGACCTGATCTTCGCGACCTACTCCATCACCCCCCAGCGCAAGACCAAGGTGTCGTTCGCCGGGCCGTACTACGTCGCCCACCAGGACACCCTGGTGCGGTCGGGGGAGAGCGGCGTGGACAACGTGCGGGACCTGCGCGGGCGCAAGCTGTGCGAGGTGACCGGCTCCAACTCCTGGCGCCGGGTGAAGGAGGAGCGGAAGATCCCCGTGGAGCTGGTGCGCTCCAAGTCGTACAAGACCTGCGTGGACGACCTGCTGGCCGGGCGGCTTGACGCGGTGTCCACCGACGACCTGATCCTCGCGGGCTTCTCCACCGGCCAGACCAAGATCGTCAACGCGCCGTTCAGCGACGAGCGGTACGGCGTCGGCATCCGCAACGGCGACCCGGACGGCTGCGAGGCGGTCAACAAGGCGCTCACCGAGATGTACCAGGACGGCACCGCCCGCAAGCTGCTGCAGAGGTGGTTCGCCAAGTCGGGCCTCGCGCTGAACTACACCGTGCCTCAGTTCGAGGGCTGCGGCTGAGCCCCCGGGGCGGCGCGTCCGCCCCGGCCGGTCCGGGCCGGTGGAGCGCCGTCACCGCCGCGGGCGCGCGGTCACCCCTCCGGCGGGGTGAGGGCGCGCCAGGGGAGCGGGCTGGACAACATCATCATGCTGGAGGGCTGGCCGTAGGGGGCCAGCCGGTCGATCAGCTCCTCGAACGCGCCCATCGAGGTGGTGGCGACGCGCAGCAGGCAGCAGGTGTCGCCGGTGACCCGGTGCACCTCGACGATCTCCGGCCACGCCAGCGCCCTGTCGTCGCGCAGCACGCAGCGCACGCCGTAGCAGGACATGCGGACCAGCGCGCTGACCTTGCGCCCGGCGGCGGCGAGGTCGACCCGGGCGTGGTACCCGGCGATCACGCCGGTCTCCTCCAGGCGCCGCACCCGCTCGGCCACCGCGGGCGCCGACAGGTGGACCCGGCGGGACAGCTCGTTGTAGGACAGCCGCGCGTCCGCCTGCAGCTCGGTCAGCAACGCCCAGTCCATCGTGTCCACGGCCACGCTCCGTCCGTAACCCGGAAGCCGCCCCCGGCCTCGCGTTCCACCGGTGAATCGGCGGAACCGCCTTCAGGTCATTTCACCGGAATTCTATGCGAGTGAACATGGCCGTGAACTTGGTGCTGCGGGGAGGCGGCCGGGGTGATCAGAACAGGCGCGGTGTCACCACCGAGACGACCGTGGTGACCCGGTCGGTGTCGTTGTACATGCTGTGCGGCACGGTGGAGCGCAGGTGGACGCTGTCCCCGGCGAGCAACCGGTGCTCCACGCCGTCCACCTCGTACAACAGCTCGCCCTCCAGCACGTAGGCGAACTCCTCGCCGGCGTGGCCGTAGGCGTCCTCGCGGCGCCCCCCGGGCGCGATGCGCACCAGCAGCGGTTCGAGCAGCAGGTTCGGCCCGCGCGTGGACAGCATGCGGTAGGTCTGCTGGCCCGAGACGTACTCGGTGGACGGCGTCTGCGCCCGGGTCAGCGTGAAGTGGGACGGCAGCCGGGCCACCGTCGCCCCCGTGTCCCCACCGCCGTCCTCGTGCTCGGGCTCGAAGAAGTCGGCCACGCCGCGGTCCAGCGCCGCCGCCACGCCGCCGAGCGCGGTCAGCCCGATGGAGGAGATCCCCCGCTCCACCTGGGACAGGAAGCCGATCGACAGACCGGAACGGGTGGACAGGCCCCGCAGGGTCAGGCCGCGTTCCTTGCGGAACCGGCGCATCCGGGCGCCCACCGCGTCCTGGCGCTCCCGCTCGCCGGCCTCGTCCTCGCGGCGCGGGTGGTCCCGTCGCTCCGATGTGCCCACCGGGAAGCCTCCTGTCGGTCGAAGCGGCGCGGCCGCGCGGTCCCGCTCCGGCCAGACATATTTCACAACAGCCCGGCTCGGCGTGCCAACCGGGCGTCATCGGGCGCCCGGCGCGCGAATCGGTGAACGGGCTTGTGAAATTCATGGGGTAGCGCAGACCGGCTCGCGGGTAGGGGAGCGCGGGTGAACGGCGAACCGAACACGACCCGAGACGACGCCGCCCTGGCCCCGATCACCGTGGAACTACGGCTGTCGATCAACGACGGCACCTACCCGGTCACCGTCGACACGCGCGAGACGCTGCTGGACACGCTGCGTGAGCGCCTCGACCTGACCGGCACCAAGAAGGGCTGCGACCACGGCCAGTGCGGCGCCTGCACCGTGCTCGCCGACGGGCGCCGCGTCAAGTCCTGCCTCACCCTGACCGTCACCGTGGACGACCGCGCCATCACGACCGTCGAGGGGCTGGCGCGGGACGGCGTGCCGCATCCGCTGCAGCGGGCGTTCATCGAGCACGACGCCTTCCAGTGCGGCTACTGCACCTCCGGCCAGCTGTGCTCGGCGATCGGCATGCTGGCCGAGGCCGCCGACGGCTGGCCGAGCGCGGTGACCGAGGACCTCACCGCGGCCCCCGGGCTGGACGACGCCGAGATCCGCGAGCGCATGAGCGGCAACCTCTGCCGGTGCGGCGCCTATCCCGGCATCGTCGCCGCGATCCGCCAGGTGGCGCCGTGAGGCCGTTCACCTACCAGCGGGCCGACAGCGCCGCGGCGGCGGTGGCCGCGGCCGGGGGGCGGCCGGGCGCCGTGTACCTCGGCGGGGGCACCAACCTCGTGGACCTGATGCGCCTCGGCGTCGCCACCCCGGACGCGCTCGTCGACGTGTCACGCCTCGCCGCGGACGTCGTCGAGGAGACCCCGGCCGGGGGGCTGCTGATCGGCGGGGCCGTGCGCAACGGCGACCTGGCGGCCCACCCCCTGGTGCGACGGCGCTACCCGGTGCTCGCCGAGGCCCTGCTGTCCGGCGCCTCCGGGCAGATCCGCAACATGGCCACCGTGGCGGGCAACCTGCTGCAACGCACCCGCTGCTCCTACTTCCAGGACGTGACCAAGCCCTGCAACAAGCGGGAGCCCGGCACCGGCTGCCCCGCCCGCGCCGGCGACCACCGCAACCTGGCGATCCTCGGCCACTCCGAGGAATGCGTCGCCACCCACCCCTCCGACCTGGCGGTGGCGCTCACCGCCCTCGGCGCGACCGTGCGCGTCGAGGGACCCGGCGGCCCGCGCGAGGTGCCGATGCCCGGCCTGCACCGCCTCCCCGGCCACGACCCCGCCCACGACACCCGGCTCGCCCCCGGCGAGCTGATCACCGCCGTGGAGCTGCCGGCGCTGCCGATGGCCGCCAGGTCGCGCTACCGCAAGGTCAGGGACCGGGCGTCGTTCTCGTTCGCCGTGCTGTCGGTGGCCGCCGCGCTGGACGTCGCCGACGGGACCGTGCGCGACTGCCGTGTCGCTCTCGGCGCCGTCGCCCACGCGCCCTGGCGGGCCTGGGAGGCCGAGCGGGCCCTGCGCGGCGCCCCGGCCACCGAGGAGACGTTCGCCCGCGCCGCCCGTGCCGAGCTCGACCAGGCCGTCCCGCTGCCGCGCAACGCCTACAAGATCCCCCTGGCCCGGAACCTGCTGGTCCAGGTGCTCATGGGCCTGGCGGAAGGTCCCGCCCGGCCGGCGGAGGCGCGATGACCGTCACCACGCCCCGCAGCCTCGGCGCGCCCGTCGAGCGGGTCGACGGGCTCGCCAAGGTCACCGGCGAGGCGCGGTACGCCTACGAGAACGGCCCGGCGTCCCCCGTGTACGCGGTGCCGGTCCAGGCCACCGTGGCGCGCGGGGAGGTCACCCGGGTCGACGTGGACTCGGTGCTCACCTCGCCCGGGGTGATCGCCGCGATGTGGTGCGCCAACGCGCCGAGGCTCGCCGCCGGGGAGGGCGCCGACGCGGCCGTGCTGCAGTCCCGGCGGGTCGCCTACCGGGGCCAGTACGTCGCGGCCGTGATCGCCGCGACGTACGAGCAGGCGCGCGAGGCGGCCAGGACGCTGCACGTGGAGTACAGCGCCGAGCCGCACGACGTCGAGCTGCGCGCCGACCACCCCGGCCTGTACAGGCCCTCCCACGTCAACCCCGCGCTGCCCGCCGACACCCTGCGGGGCGACCCGGAGGCGGCGCTCGCCGCGGCCCCCGTCGTGGTCGACGAGACCTACCGCACGCCCGCCGAGCACCACAACCCCATGGAGCCGCACGCCACCGTCGCGGTGTGGGAGGGCGACGGGCTGACCGTCTACGACTCCACCCAGGGCCCCGCCGCGTCCCGCGACCGGCTCGCCGCGCTGTTCGGCATGCCGCCCGCCCAGGTGCGCGTCGTCTCGCCGTACGTCGGCGGCGGCTTCGGCTCCAAGCTGGCCCTCCACCCGCACGTGGTGCTGGCCGTGCTGGCGGCCAAACAGGTGGGCCGCCCCGTCAAGGTCGCCGTCACCCGGCACGAGATGTTCTCCGTCACCGGCTACCGCACCCCCACCATCCAGCGGGTGCGGCTCGGCGCGGAACGCGACGGGCGGCTGATCGCGATCACCCACGACGTGTACGAGCAGACCTCCACCGTCGGCGAGTTCGCCGAGCAGGCCGCCGCCGCGACGCGGATCATGTACGCCGCGCCCCACCGGAGCACCACGCACCGGCTGGTGCGTCTGGACGTGCCGACCCCCACGTGGATGCGCGCCCCGGGCGAGGCGCCCGGCATGTTCGCGCTGGAGTCGGCCATGGACGAGCTGGCCGTCGCCTGCGGCGTCGACCCCGTCGAGCTGCGCGTGCGCAACGAGCCCGCCGCCGACCCCGAGAGCGGGCTGCCGTTCAGCTCGCGCAACCTGGTGGCCTGCCTGCGGGAGGGCGCCCGCCGGTTCGGCTGGGCCGGGCGCGACCCGAAGCCCGGCGTCCGGCGCGCCGGGCGGTTCCTGGTCGGCACCGGCGTGGCCGCCTCCACCTATCCCGTCCTGCGCAGGCCCTCGCGGGCCACCGCGCGGGCCGAGCCGGGGGGCGGGTTCACCGTGCGGATCGCCGCCGCCGAGATCGGCACCGGCGCCAGGACCGTGCTCACCCAGATCGCCGCCGACACGCTCGGCGTGCCGCTGGACGCCGTCCGGGTGGTGGTCGGCGACAGCGCCCTGCCCGCCGGGGCGATCGCGGGCGGCTCCATGGGCACCGCCTCGTGGGGCACCGCCGTGGTGCGCGCCTGCGAGGCGATGAACCGCGAGCTGACCTCGTGGGGCGGCACGGTGCCCCCGCTGGGGCTGGAGGCGAGCGCCGACACCGCCGAGGAGGTCAAGACCCAGGAGGAGTACTCACGCCACGCCTTCGGCGCGCAGTTCGCCGAGGTCGGGGTGGACGCCGCCACCGGGGAGACCCGGGTGCTGCGGATGCTCGGCGTGTTCGCCGCGGGGCGGATCCTCAACCCGCGGACGGCGCGATCGCAGTTCGTCGGCGGCATGACGATGGGCCTTTCGATGGCCCTGCTGGAGGAGAGCGTGCTCGACACCGAGTTCGGCGACTACCTCAACAACGACCTCGCCCAGTACCACATCGCGGCCTGCGCCGACGTGCGGGACATCGAGGCGGTCTGGGTGGAGGAGGAGGACCCGCACCTCAACCCGATGGGCAGCAAGGGCATCGGCGAGATCGGCATCGTCGGCGCCTCCGCGGCGATCGCCAACGCCGTCCACCACGCGACCGGCGTCCGGGTGCGCGACCTGCCGATCCGCCTGGACAAGCTGATCGGCTGACCCCGCCCGATGCGCCTCCCGTTCCGCCACCAGGTGGGCCAGCTGGCCGACGTGGCGCCCGGCTGGCTGGTGGAGACGGTGCGCCCCGCGCCGGGACGCCCGCACTGGGGCGCCATGGCGCGGACCGCCGTCGCGGTGACCGGCCCGCTGGTGGCGGCGATGCTCGCCGGGTCGGTGACGCTCGGCCTGCTGCCGGCGATGGGCGCCATGGCGGCGTCCCTGGCCGACCGGGGCGGCTCCTACCGGGGCCGGGTGATCCGCATGGGCGCGGCGGGGGCCGGCGGCGCGGTGGGCTTCGTAGTGGGCGACGCTACGCGGGGGCTCGGCTGGTGGACGGTGGCGGTGGTCGTCGTCATGGCCGTGCTGTCCGCGCTGATCAGCACGACCGGGGGCGCGGGCTCGCTGGCGGGGCTCCAGCTGCTGGTGATGACGGTGCTCGGCATCGGCGTGCGGCTCAGCGGCCATCCGGTGCTCGGCGCGCTGACGTACCTCGCCGGGGCGCTGTGGGCGATGCTTCTGGTGCTGTCCGGCTGGCCGCTGCGCCCGCGGGCGGGGGAGCAGACCGCCGTTCTGGAGGTGTACCGCGTCCTCGGGCGGCTGTTCGACGACCCGGCCGGGGCGCTCGCCGAGTTCGACGCCGCGCTCAAGCACGGGTACGACACGCTGTTCGGCGCCCGCTCGGCCGCCGCGGGCACCGATCCCGAGCGCACCCGGCTGGTCGCCCTGCTCAACCAGGCCTCGCTGATCCGCAACGCGCTGGTCACCCTGGCGGAGGAGGGCGTCGCGCCCCCGCCGCGGCTGGCGGATACCGTCCGGGACATCGCCGCCGCCCTGGACGGCCGCGCCCCGCCGCCCGCGCCGCCGGAGGGCGCGTACGACACCCCGGCCATGCGGGCCCTGTGCGACGGGATCGGGCAGGCGGTCACGCTGGTGTCCGGCGGCGAGACGGGCGACGCGGAGGTGCCGCGCGAGGCGGTCGGGCGGGGGGCCTCGCTGCGGGCCGCGTGGGAGAAGATGCTGTACGGCCACCTCACCCGGGTCTACACCGTCAGGCTCGCGCTGTGCATGGGCGTGGCGGCGGCCCTCAGCCGGTTCCACCCGGTCGAGCGCTCCTACTGGCTGATGCTCACCGTGGCGCTGGTGCTCAAGCCCGACTTCGGGTCGGTGTTCACCCGGGCGGTCCAGCGGGGCCTCGGGACCGTGGTCGGCGCGCTGATCGGGACCGTGGTCCTGATCGCGGTGCCGTTCGGCCCGTGGCTGCTGGTGGCGATCGCGGTGTTCGCCGCCCTGCTGCCGTACGGCCAGCAGCGCAACTGGGGCATGATGACGACGTTCCAGGCGCCGCTGGTGGTGCTGCTGGTCGACCTGCTCACCCACGCCGGGCCCCGGCTCGCGCTGATCCGCCTGGTGGACACGCTGATCGGCTGCGCCATCGTGCTGGTGCTCGGGTACCTGTTCTGGCCGGCCAGCTGGCACGCCCCGGTGGGGCCGAGCTTCGCGGGCGCGGTGTCCGCCACCGCGCGGTACCTGCGCCACGCGTTCCGGCCCGGCGACCCCGTGCGCTCCGTGCGGCACCGCGAGGTCTACGACGCGCTGGCCGACCTGCGCACGGTGTTCCAGCGGGCGGTGGCCGAACCCGCGGTGATCAGCAGGAGGGTCACCACGTGGCTGCCCGCGCTGGCCGCGCTGGAACAGGTGAACGACGCCATCGCCGCCGCCGTCACCCGCACCGAGCACGGCGGGCGCGCCCCCGACCCCGAGGCCGTCCAGACGGTGGTGCGCTCCCTGGACGACATCGCCGAGAACCTGCGCGCGGGCGGTACGGTCCGCCCCCCGGCGCCCGAGGCGGAACTCGGCGCCGGCCCGGTCGCCGGGCTCACCGAACTGGCCCGCACGATGCGCTGCCTGCGCACCACCCTGTCCGGCGGGACCTCCGGCTCCGGCGGGTACTACCGGCCCGAGTCGTGACGCCGGGTCAGACGTCTTCCCAGAGCACCTGGCGGGGGGCCTGGGGCATGCGGACGGCGCCGCTGTGGTCGGCGAGGAGCACGGCGCGGAACATCAGCGGGTGCCCGTCGCCGAGGGGCGGCCGGTTGTGGGCCAGCGGGGTGCGGTCCAGCAGGGGGGCGAGCAGCTCGTCCAGGCCGTCGAACCGGCCCTCGTCGAAGCGGCGGCGCGCCTCGTCGTAGCGGGACTCCAGCAGCAGCGGGTGGGTGCGGTCGAGGCCGTCGTCCACCAGGGCCGCCAGCGCCGACCGGTGGCGCGCCGCGCCCAGTGCGTCGCCCCGCTCCTCCGCGCAGCGCGCCGCCAGCAGCAGGGTGCGGGCGCGCCCCGGAGGGTCGCCGGGCCGGGACTCGGCGGCGCGCACCCGCTCCAGCGGCGCGGTGGCCCCCACCGGGTCCCCGGCGCGCAGCCGGACCTCCGCCAGTGCCCGCCACGCCGACAGCACCAGCGCGTCCGGGCGGGCGCCCGACAGCAGGCCGGTCAGCTCGTCCAGCGACCGGCACGCCGCGGCGGCCTCGCCGCCGAGCGAGAGGGCCAGCGCCTGCGTCACCCGGGCCTCGGCCCACAGCCGGAACGACACGTGCCGGGCGAACCACTCGTCCAGCACCGGCGAGCGCTCCAGCACCCGAAGCGCCGAGCCGCCGTCCTCGAGCGCAAGCTCGGCCTGCGCCAGCCGCACCGTGTCGTGGCCCGGCCAGTAGGCGATCGGCTGGAGCAGGTCGGCGCGGTGCCGTCCCGCCTCCTGGAGCAGATGGCGGGCCTCCACCGGGTGGCCGGCCTCCACCAGGGCCTCGCCGAGCGACACCCGGGCCGCCACCACGTTGATGTCGCCGAGCTCGCCGAGGCGCTCTCGGCGGTCGGCCACCACGGCCTCGGCCAGCCGCACGCCCTGCACCACCCGCCCGGAGCGGGTCGCGGCGCGCGCCGCGGCCTGGGCGGTCAGGGTGTAGCGGCGCCAGGCGGCCGACACGCCCGCCGCCCGCCCGGCGGCCTCGGCGCGGGCCTTGCTGGCCTGGTCGATGTGCTCGGCGCCCTCCACCGGGCGGCCCTCCTCGACCAGCACCTCGCCCAGGTTGTTGCGCGCGCGGGCGGCGTAGGAGGAGGCCTCGCCGATGCCGCAGAACGGCTCCCGCTCGTTCTCCGCGATCTTCAGGGACGACTCGAAGCTCTCCCTGGCCGCCTCCAGGTCGCCGAACCGCAGCAGCGCCAGGCCCCGGCGGCTCAGCACGTCGCACCGTGAGCGCAGGTCGCTCTGGGACTGGGCCTCGGGCAGGGACAGCAGCTTGGTCAGCTCGGACGCCTCGCGCGCGGCCCGGTCGAGCAGGATGCCGGTGTCGAGCAGCGCCCGCACCACCCCGGCCTGGGCGTCGGACTCGGCCCGCGTGCCCGCGCCCGTGCGCCGGGCGACGTCCCTGGCGCGCTCCGCCACGTCCAGGTCGTCGATCCACGTGCCGGCCAGCGGGACCAGGTGCCGCTCGTACCAGTGCGCGCTGAGGGCCGCGGCCTGCCGGTCCACCGGGCCGTCCGGGTCGTCGGTCAGCGCGTCGAAGGCCAGGTGGGACAGCTTCTCGGCGCAGCCGCGCACCCAGTCGGGCGAGGGAAGGCACACCGCGGTGGCCGCGGCGGCCAGCACCGGCGCCAGGTGCTCGGCGTAGGCGATCACCCGGCCCGCCCAGCCGGCGGCGGCGACCCTGCCGATGCCGCCCGGCCAGACCGGCGGGCCCTGCGGGGCGGACTGGCGCTTCTCCGACGTCGCGATGTCGCCGATGCCGAGCTGGACCTGCCGGGTGAGGAACGACTCGGCGCGGTGGAACCTCGCCACCACGAGCAGCGCCTGGGTGACGAGATCGCGCGCCTCCACCAGGCTGCCCGGCGTGCCCGGCGGCTCGGCCGGGCCGTTGCGCTCGGCGAACTCGGCGAAGGCGTGCCGGATGGCGAGGGCCACCAGCACCCGGCGGCTCTTGACCTCGTTGTACAGCCACACCGCGCTGCGCCGGCCGCTCTGGCCTTCCCTGGACAGACGGACCGCCGCCGCGACGTCCTCGGCGCGCACCAGATGGTAGTCGGTGTGGCGGAGGACCCCTGCCGCGGCCTCCCCGATCGCCGAGAGCCGTCTTTCCTGCGCCGACACCCTGGAACCTCCTCGGTCAGTGCTGCGGTTCACCCGGGTAGGGGATATCAACGGCAAAAGGTCCATTGATCTACAAAGCATATATCTCGGACTGCCAAACGGCTTCTAGCCCGCGGGGCCCGCCCGAGGCTTCACCGCGCCGCCCACGTCGTGTTATTACCGCCGTGCCCGCAAACCGCCCGTAGCGCGACCCGCAATCAACCGCCCCAAAACTCAAATCTCGCAATAACTGCATGAAATTCCCACACCTTCGCCCGCTCGATCCCCGCCGCACACCACCTCACCGCCCCGTGTGCACAGTGCGGACCGCCACCCCGCACGGGGGATGGTCGGGCGGCGCGGGGAGGTCACCGTTCGCCGAGAGGCCATGGCCCGGCGCCGAAAGGCGATGGACCGGCGCCGAATGGTGGCCGGGCGGCGCCGAATGGTGGCGGAATGGCGCCGAATGGTGGCGGAGTGCCGCGGGGATGGCGCGGTCCGGCGGAGAAGGGCTGCGGTCCGGCAGGGGGAGGTCGCGGACCGGTGGATGGAGGTGGTGGGGCGCCGTATTTAAGGCGCGGGCCGGGGGGAGGGCGTGGTGGTCCGGTGGGCGGAGGCCGCGGACCGGCAGGGGGAGGTCGCGGTTCGGTGGGAGGGGGTGGTGCGGGGCCGTGGTGAGGGCGCGGGGCGGGGGTCGGGAGGGTGGTGAGGGCGGTGATGACGGTGGCGGCGGTGTGTTCCCGGCGGGTGATCAGGTGGACGTCCCAGGGGTCGGGGCCGGTGAGTTCCGGCTCCAGGGCGGCCCACAGGTAGGCGAGGCTGGTCTCCGGGGGGAGGCCCGCGCGGCCGGCGCCGAACAGGGGCAGGCAGAGTGAGCGCAGCGGAGGGTCGAACAGGCCGCGCTCGGCCCGGGCGAGGGCGAACACGCCGCGCACGGCGCGCAGCACCGCCGCGGGCTCGACGGTGTAGCCGTCGGTGCCCGGCCGGGGCACCGCCGTCGCCGCGTGGTACACCCGCCGCACCCCCTGCCTGGCCAGCTCGCCGGGCGA
The DNA here is from genome assembly GCF_042658925.1 of Sphaerisporangium aureirubrum. Classification (NCBI taxonomy): domain Bacteria; kingdom Bacillati; phylum Actinomycetota; class Actinomycetes; order Streptosporangiales; family Streptosporangiaceae; genus Sphaerisporangium; species Sphaerisporangium aureirubrum. Next base: position 87,088 of record NZ_JBHSRF010000018.1, on the reverse strand, counting down.
GGTGGCCACCACCGTCCCCGGCGCCACCGCGGTGCCCTCCCGGCCGTGGGCACGCAGCCACTCCCGCAGCTCCCGCTGGAGGACGTCGTCCACCACCTCGCCGGTCTCGCCCCTGCGCGCCGCGGCGTTGCGCAGCGTCGCCGACAGGGACGTGCGGTAGGTCTTGGCCATCTCCAGGTAGATGTTCTCCGACGACACCAGGATGTCGATGCCCCGGATCGTCTCCACCGGCGCCCGGTGCAGCGTGATCACCAGCTCGGTGTCCCCCGACCGCACCGCCAGCCGCCGCGCCCCGCCCACGCCGGGCACGTCGCGCTCCTCGGGCGCCGCCGCGGCCTCCGCGCAGAGGGCCAGGATCGTCTCCGCCACATGCCCGAGGATCAGCCGCTCCCGGTCCTTGCGGAACCGCTCCACGCTCAGCCCGTACACCGTGGCCGCCCGCTTCCGCCGCGCCTGCGCCGACCAGTCCCGGGTCCCCGGCACCAGCCCCAGCGTGTACGCCGTGGCGTCGCGCAGGGTGCCTCCGCCGAGCCTTTCCAGCACCTGTTCCAGCACCCTGGTGATGGACGACCCGAGCACTCCGTCCGCCGACGGCAGCCCGAGCGCCTCCACCGCCGCCCCCAGGGCGGGCAGCCGCACCTGGTTCAGACGCAGCAGCCCCCGCTCCCGCACCACCCGGATCTCCGCGACCAGGTCCCCGTGATTCGGTACCGCCGGATCCGGCATACCGCCATGATCCCACCCCGTCGTCGCCGCCCGACAGCCGCGTCCACCGTCCCGCGGGCGTCCCCGCCGCGCGGCCGCGCCCGCCTCGCCGAGAGGCCGCGCGGGGGGCGTGGCGCTGAATCTTTCGCGGGAAGGCGTACTACTTCGTGAGCCTATGGTGGCGTGCCGGGCGGGGGAGAACTGGCCCCGAAGGGGGCTCCGGGGCGGGGGCAGGGCTCTCCGCCGGGGGCCGGTGAGGATCATCCGCGCTGTTCCGGAGGGTGACGCCGGCAGGGGCGGCGGGGCGGCGCGAGCGGCCGGAGTGCGCGCGGGGCGGGCGGCCGGGGGGCGGGATTCGACCGGGGAACGACCGGCGGACGGCCGGGGGGTGACCAGGGGGAGCGGTTCTCTAGTAAGAGTACCTTTCCGTCATTTTGCTCATTTTGCGCAATTCGCTCGACGCTGCTGGGTCCGGTGCACGGCCACATCTTTTGGACGACGGCCGCGCCTGCCGCGGGCCTCGTCCCCATCCACCCACGCGAGGAGGAGACATGCGGGAGACCGAGATCCTACGGGCACGGGACGAGCTGGCCGCCTGCGGCTGGACCGTGCTGGAAGACGCCCCCTTCCTCCCGCACGGGCGGCCCGACCCCGAGGGGGTGCTGCGGATCGCCACCGGGTTCGGCAGGCCGTCCAGCAGGGACGGCGGCCGGGAGATCTGGACCGTCACCCCGCGCACGACCCGGCCCGGCGCGACCTTCTCGATCAGGGCGGGAGGCGCGGGGTTCCACACCGACGCGCAGTACCACAGCAGGCCCGAGGACGTCGTCTGCCTGTTCGTGGTGCGCCCGGCCGCCGACGGCGGCGACACGATGCTGCTGACCGCCAGGGACGTGGTCGCCACGCTCGGCCGCGATCCGGCGGGCGAGGTGGCGCTGGAACGGCTCGCCCAGCCTGTCTGGACCTGGACCCCGCCGGACGTCTTCACCGGCAAGGCCGCCGCGGCGGTCCCGCCGATGCCGGTGCTGCCGGGCGACGGGACGGTCCGCTGGCGCCGCGACAACCTGGGGCCGCTGCGCCCGCCGCACGCGCACGCCGCCACCGTCCTCGAGTCCGGCCTGCGCCGCGCCCCCGCCACCCGCCTGCGCCAGCACCCCGGCGACGTCATCGTCATCGACAACCACCGCACCCTGCACGGACGCACCCCCTTCGCCGACCCCGAGCGCCGCCTCCTGCGCGTCCGCCTCTGGGCCGACCGATGAGCCGCGCCTGGGCGGTCGCCGCGGCCACCGAAGCCACCCGCGTCCCCGCCATCGGCCCCGAGGCCGCCGCCTGGCGCACCAGAGGCTGGGCCGAGATAGCCCTGGGCGGCCTGGCCCTTGCCACCGCCCACACCGAGGACATCCCCCTCCCCGCCACCCCCTTCCACGGCCTGGACGGCACGCCCCTCGCCGACACGGGGCTGCTCCTCTCCCTGGAGGGCGCCACGGCCCGGGGAACGGCGGAGGCCCTCGCCACCTTGGACGGTGCCGCGGCCCGGCGGGACGGTGCCGCGGGCCGGGGTGTGGCGGAGGTCCTTTTGGAGGGTGCCGCGGGCCGGGGGGTCACGGACGTCCTTCACGGGCTGGACGGTGCCGTGGTCCGGCGGATGGCGGAGGACATTCACGGCTTGGACGGTGGCGCGGCGCAGGAGGTGGCGGAGGACCTTGACGGGCTGGGCGGCGCGGCGGCGCCGGGGGCGGTGGAGGTCTTTCGCGGGCTGGACGAGGTGGTGCGGCGGGTCGGGATCCGGTACGCGGGACGTCACGCCACGCGGCTGCGGGCGTTGCGAGCGCTCGCCGGGCCCGTCCCGGCCTACTACCTCACGCCTGGGCGGTCGGCCCACCCGGGCGGCCCGTGCGCGGAGCCCGGCCTGTCGGGCCCCGTGGGGGAGGCGTGCCGGGCGATCGGCGAGTTCTGCGACGCGGTGGCCGAGGCGTGTCCCGGCGAGCCCTCGGCCGGGGGGAACCGGGAAGGGGCGGCGGCCGACCTGCGGTGGGGGGAGCGGCACCGGCCCTCGCCGTGCGGCGGGTACACGATCGTGCGGGCGGATCGCTGCGCGGGGCTGGCCGGGCGATGCTGGATGCGGCTGCCGTCCGCGTGCGGGCCGCGGGACGTGTTCGTGGACGTGCCGCGCCGGGCGGCCCCGGTGCAGGAGCGCATCTGGCGCGGCGTGCACGAGGGCGCCCACCTGGACCACATGGCGATGACGTCCGCGGGGATCGAGTTCGGGTACGGGCTGCTGGCCGCCGAGGCGTACGCGATGGCCGTGGAGGTCCTGGCGACCGTCTCCTGCCTGCTGGCCGGGGAACTCGACGAGGCGCGCTGGCTGCGGGCCGGCCTCGTGGAACGGATCGGCCGCCTGCCCGGCTACGCCGCGTGGCTGGCCACCGCGGGCCAGGTGCCCGCCGCCCTGCGCGACGCCGCCGCCCTGTCCTCACCGGACCTCGCCCCCCTGCCCCGGCTCGCCGCCGTCTACGTCCGGGGCCCGCTCCTCCTGCTGGGCGGCCACGACCTCGGCCCCCTGGCCCCCTACCTCCCCCCCTCCCTGACCGACCCCCTCCTCGACCGCTGGTCCACCGCCCGCACCGCCTTCCCCCCAGCCGCCGCGCTGACCCCCGCCCCTCGCCGCCCGCACCGCTGACCGCGCCGCCGACGACGGGGGCGGGTCCGTCAGTAGTCGTCCCAGGCCGGGCCGGTCTCGGGCGTCGGCCGGGGGAGGGCGAACTCGTCGGCCAGCTGCCTGGCGGCCTGGTGGAGGGGGTGCCCGTCCCCCAGCGCGGGGCGGCCGTGGGCCAGGGGGCGACGGCACAACAACGGCGCCAGCAGGCTCTCCGCCGCCGCGGGGTCGTGCGCCCCCCTGCGGCGCGCCTCCTCGTAGGCGATCCGCAGCAGCACCGGATGGGACGGATCCAGCCCACGCCCGATCAGCCCCGCCGTTCCGCTCGCCGACGTCCCGTCCGCCGCCGGCGTCTCCCGCGCCGCCGTGCCGTGGGGGCAGCCGGTGTCGTGGGGGACGGTGCCGCCGGGACCGGTCAGCAGGGTGCGCAGGAGGTGGGTGTAGGCGTGGCCGGGGAGGTCGTCGGCGGCGGGGGGTTCGGCTTGGGTGACGCGGGAGAGCAGGCAGCGGGCGGCGGCCGTGTCGCCGCCCTTGAGGAGAAGCTCGCAGAGGTCGCGCCACAGGACGAGCACCAGCGCGTCGCCGGCGGGACGGGACGCGGCGAAGGTGTCGCAGAGATCGCGCAACCGGGCGACGGCCGGATCCGTGTCGCGCAGGGCCGCGTGGGCGAGGGCCAGCAGGCGGCGGGCGTTGACCGCCAGCCGGACCGACACCCGGGCGGCGAACCATTCGCCGGTCACGATGGCCTTCTCCAGGATCTCCACCGCGGTGCCGGCATCACCGAGGGCGAGGTTCACCTGGGCGAGCAGCACCCTGTCGTACTGCGGCCAGTAGCCGGTGCCGACCAGCCGCCCCCGGCGGTACTGGCAGGCGTCCTCGATGTGGTGACGCGCCTCGGCGGGATGCCCCGCCGCGAGCAGCGCCTCGGCGAGGGCCACCCGGGCGCTCGCCGTGCTGATGTTGTCCACCCCGCCGAGCCGGGTCCTGCGATCGGCCACCAGCTCCTCGGCGGCGGTCACCGCCGCCACCACCCGCCCCGACCGGGTCAGCGCCCGCACCCGCACCTCGGCCGTGAGCGTGGCCCGCCGCCACGCGGCGTCCGTCCCGGACGGGCCCGCCGCGGCCCACCGCGCGTCATGCACCTTCTCGATCAGGTCGAGCGCCGCCCCCGGCCTTCCCTCCTCGATGAGCACGTCCGCGATGTTGTGCCGCGCCCGCAGCTCCAGCGACCGCCTCTCCTCGCCCAGGACGTCCCGCCCGCCATCCAGAGCGCCGCGGGCCGCCCGCTCGTCCACCACCGCCTCGGCCAGCTCGTACGCCTCCCGCGCCCCGGGCACGTCCCCGAACCGCAGCAACGCGATCCCCTGCCGCGTCGCCGCGTCGCAGACGGCCCGCAGATCGGCCCACTCCGGCAGGGGGTGGGCGGCCAGCGGGTGGAGGACGGTCAGGGCTTCGGCGCCCTCCCTGGCGGCCCGGGCGTGGAGGGTGCCCGCCTCCAGGAGGGTGCGGAGGATCGTCACCTGGGCGGCGGCCTCGGCGCGGGGGTCGGTGCCGCGGCGGCGGACGGCGGCCAGGCCCAGCTCGGCGCCGTGCAGGTCGCAGACCCAGGGGCCGGCGAGCATGGTGAGGGAGCGTTCGAACCAGTAGGCCGTCAGGCCGGCGGCCTGGCGGCCCGGCGGGCAGTAGGGGTCGCCGAGGTAGGCGCGGAAGGCCAGGTCGGCCAGGAGGGTGGCGCTCTCGGCGGCCCACCCGGCGGGGGGTTCGGTGACCGAGCGCGCGGCCTGCAGCAGGACCGGCTCCAGCATGGGGGCGAAGACGGTCAGACGGCCGGTCCAGGCCGCCGCGGCGACCTTGCCGAGGGGGGTGGACGGCCAGGTGGGGGAGCGGGGCGGGGCCTCGGTGGTCCTGATGCGCTTCTCCGAGGTCGCGATGTCGCCGATGCCCCTCCCCACCTGCGCCATCAGGAAGCCCTCGGCTCGCTGGAACCGGCAGATCTCGGTGAGCGCGTCGGTCACCATGGCCCGCGCCCCGCCGACCGTGGGCGCCACCGTCTCGGGCGGGGACCAACCCGCCGACGCCATGTGGCGCTCGAAGGCGTGCAGCGCCGCGAGCGCCACCAGGACGCGGCGGCTCTTCACCTCGTTGTACAGCCACACGGCGCTGCGGCTGCCCCCGGCGGGACGGTCTCCGCGCGGATCGTCCAGCCGCACCTCGGCCGCCACCTGCTCGGTGCGCACCTGGTGGTAGGCGATCCGGCTGAGCACGGCCGCCCCGGCGGCCCCGATCGCGCGCAGGCGCGCCTCCTGGGCGGGCATCGGGTCCCGGCCTCCTCGATCAAGATCGAATTGTGGTACCTCCACGCTAGTAAGGGGGTGCGCCGGAGGCAAGGTGAAAACATATAGCCAGGAGTGTCATTCGGCGGCCACTCACGCAAGGCTGACTATGATCTCGGTCCGTACACCGGGCGGAGCCGGCGATGATCGGGGAGATATCAACCGGAGAAAGCCCATCCGGGCCCCCTTATCCAATCTTTAGATGAATTGCTGGACCGGTCCCCCGGAATATCCTGCGGTCGTGATCTCCACGCCACCGAGGAACGCCTCAGGGGCCGCGGCGTGATACCGGGCAGGGTCCCGCCGCCGAGGTACGCGGGCCAGCCGAACCGGTCCCTCCTGCCGGCGGGCACCCCGCTGTGGCGGGTGCACCACCGGGCGGTCCGCGCGGACCGGTTCACCCGCCCCCGCGCGCCGGAGTACCGGGGCGGCGGGCGGTTCGACGGCACGGCGCTCACCGATCCGTACCACTTCTACTACGCCGGCCTGGACGCCTCCACGGCGCTCGCCGAGGTCCTGCTGCGCGACCTGCCCTTCGGCGCGGACGGCCGGCGCGTCCTGCCGCGCGCCGGCGTCGACGAGCGCCTGGCGAGCCGTCTGCACACCACCCGGCCCCTGGCGCTGATCAGCCTGGTCACCGGCCCCGACCTGGCCGCGGTGGCGCAGGACGACTGGCTGGTGCGCGCTGAGCCGCACGACTACCCGCGCACCCGCCGCTGGGCCCGCTGGATGCGCGGCCAGGCGCCGTGGGCCCAGGGGCTGCTGTGGTCGTCCAAGCGCGACACCGGCAAGCGGGTCGTGATGCTCTTCGGGGACAGGGTGCCGGGCCACGTGCTGAGCGACCCGCCCGCCCGGGCCGTCGACCTCGGGGGCTCGGACGGGACACGGTGGGTGAACGCCGTGCTCGCCCCGTACCGCACCGCGGTGGCCGCCCGTGACTCCGGCGCCGTGGCGGCCGCCTCCTAGGGGTGCTCGGCGCGGGGTGAGCGGCGGGGCCGGGGCTGCGGGGCCGGTGGAGGCGGCGGGGGGTCGTCCGGGAGGTGGGCGAGGACGAGGGCGAAGTCCTTGCCGGGGTCGGTGTACCAGGCGCCGAGGGTGAAACCGGCCCGGGTCAGCTCCCCCTCCAGGCGGTAGCGGTGGAACTTGGTGCTGATCTCGGTGCGCATCTCCTCGCCCGCCTTGAACCCGACGGTCAGGCCGAGGTCGCCGAACACCACCCGCATCGCCCGCCCGGCCCGCAGCCGCATCTCGACGCGCTGCAGCTTGGCGTCGTACAGCGCCACGTGCTCGAACGCCTTCGGCTCGAAGTCCGCGCCGAGCTCGCGGTTCAGCACGTTCAGCACGTTGCGGTTGAACGCGGCGGTCACCCCGGCGGTGTCGTCGTACGCCGCGACCAGCCGCCCGGTGTCCTTCACCAGGTCCGCCCCGATCAGCACGCCGTCGCCCGGCGACAGCGTGGCGCGCAGCTCCCGCAGGAAGGACTCGCGCGCCTCGGCGTCGAGGTTGCCGACGGTCCCGCCGAGGAACGCGACGAGCCGCCGCCCGATCCGCGGCAGCCGGCCCAGGTGCCGCTCGAAGTCGGCGCGCACCGCCCAGACGGCCAGCCCGGGGTAGGCCTCGGCGACCCGCCGGGCGGCCGAGTCCAGGGTGACGGCGTCCACGTCGACCGGCGAGTACGTCCGCAGCGTGCCCGCCGCGCCGAGGGCGTCCAGCAGCAGCACGGTCTTCTCGCTGGTGCCCGAGCCGAGCTCGACCAGCGTATCGGCCCCCGTCCGTGCGGCGATGTCGGCGGCGTGCTCACGCAGGATCGCCGTCTCCCTGCGCGCCGGGTAGTACTCGGGGAGCCGGGTGATCCGCGTGTACAGCTCGCTCCCGGCGGCGTCGTAGAACCACTTGGAGGACAGCCACTTGGGTGTGGCGGTCAGCCCTTCGCGGACCTCGCGCGCGAGGGTGGCGCGATGGTGGTCGGGGCCGAGATGGTCGACCGTGTACAGGAACGGCAGCGGGATCTGTGTGACGGACACGCGGGCCTCCTGGTGTGACGGTGGTGACGCGGCGCGGGGATCACGGGAATCACGGGAATCAGGTCACAGAGGGCTTGTCACGACGCCGTCCGGGGTGGTGACGACCATGTGGCGGTCGGGCACGGCGTCCCACCCGGGCCGGTCGTCCAGGGGCTCGCTGGCGATCAGCGCCCCCTCGGCGAGGTGGAGGAACAGGGTGTCGCCCCAGGCCGTGGCGGCGACCAGGTCGCCGTCCGCGACGATGAGGTTGAGCCGCGCGGCGGGGTCGTGCCGACCGGCCAGGGTGACCACCTCGGCCACGGCCTCGGCGACCGGCCGCCCGGCGGAAAGGCGGGCGAACACCGCGGCGGCCAGCCACGCCGAGTCCGACCCGCTCTCGGGGTCTCGGCCACGGGCGAGGGACCGGACGGCGGACGGCGTGACGTGCCCGTTGTGGCTGAGCAGCCACCGGCCGCAGGCGAACGGCGCGGTGGCCGACTCCTCCGCGGCGACGCCCTCGGCGGCCGACCGCACCGCGGCGACCAGGCACCGCGACCGTGACACCGCGGCCAGGCCGGGCAGGTTGGCGTCGGTCCAGATGGGCACGGCCCGCCGGTAGCGGACCGGCTCGGGGCGCGGCGGCACGTACCACCCGGCGCCGAAGCCGTCGGCGTTGACGGTGCCGAACCGCTGCAGCCGCGGCGCGTAGGACTGCCGGATCAGCCCGTCGCCCTCCAGCAGGGTGGCGAGCGCGCGGGGCGCGCCGAGCCACGCTGCGTGGCGGCACACCTACGTCTCCCCGGGCGCGAGGTCCCGGGCGCACCGGAAGCCCGCGAAGATCTGCCGCCGCGCCGGGAGGTCCCAGTTGCGGAACGTCGCCCGGACCGATGACGGGTGCGTGGCCCACGACCCGCCGCGCAGCACCCGGTAGCCCCGCCCGAAGAAAATCTCGCTGTACTCCCGGTAGGGGAAGCCGCGGAACCCCGGGTAGGGCGCGAACCACGAGCCGGTCCACTCCCACACGTCCCCGATCATCTGCTCGGCGCCGCACGGGCTCGCCCCCTCGGGGAACGCCCCGGCGGGCGCGGGCCGGGCCGTCCGGTGCCCGAGGTTGGCGTGCCGTGGCCCCGGCGCGGCGTCCCCCCAGGGGTAGCGCAGGGCCCGCTGCGCCCGCGTGTCCCAGGCGCAGGCCTTCTCCCACTCGGCCTCGGTGGGCAGCCTGGCGCCCGCCCAGCGGGCGTAGGCGTCGGCCTCGTACCAGCTGACGTGCTGGACGGGCTCGCGGGGCGGCACCGGCTCCATGCGCCCGAAGCGCCTGCGCCACCACCGGCGGCCGTCCCTGGCCCAGAACAGCGGCGCGGTCACCCGCCGGCCGCAGCGCCACCGCCAGCCGTCGGGGCTCCACCAGCGCGGGTCGCCGTACCCGCCGGACTCGATGAACTCGGTGTAGGCCGCGTTGGTCACCGGGAAGCGGTCGATCCAGAAGGCGGGCAGGTCCACCCGGTGCGCCGGGCGCTCGTTGTCGTACGCCCACGGGTCGCCGGAGGTCCCCGCCTGGAACGGCCCGGCGGGCACGAGCACCTGGTCGTGCCCGCGGGCCCGGCCGGACGGCGGGACGCCGTCGGGGACCAGGCCGGGCCGCCGGGACAGCTGCAGGGTGGCCAGCATGGTCTCGGCGTGCTGGTGCTCGTGCTGGAGCACCAGGCCGAACACGTAGCCGCCGGCGCGCAGCGGGTGCGGGTCGGACAGGTCCATGCGGTCCAGCGCGTCCAGCACCCGGTCGCGCACCCCGGCGATGTACCGGCGCGCCTCGTCCGGGGCGAGCAGCGGCAGCTCGGGCCGCTCGGCGCGCGGATGGGCGAACGCGTCGTACATGGCGTCGATCTCCGGGCGCAGCGCCTCCGCGCCGTCCGCCTGGCGCAGCACCCACAGCTCCTCGTAGTTGCCGACGTGCGCCAGGTCCCACACCAGGGGCGACATCAGCGGGGAGTGCTGGCGTACCAGCGTCTCGTCGTCGACCTCGGTGTAGCGCAGCGACCGGCCACGCCCGGCGTCGAGCTCGGCGGCGATCCGCTCCTTGGCGGCATCGGGATCGGCGGCGATCCGCTCCTCGGCGCGGCCGGGGTCGGCGGCGATCCGTTCCTCGGCGGCGCCGGGGTCGGCGGCGATCCGCTCCCGCGCGGTGGCGGGGTCGGCGGCGATCCGCTCTCTGGCGCCGCCGCGAGCGGGGGTGATCCGGCCGCGATCCGGGATGATCCGTTCCTCGGCGCCGCCGGTACCGGCGGGGGTCCGCGCTTCGCCGCCGGGGCTCCGCTCCTGGGCGCCGCTCATGCCGCGGCCGCCGCGAAGATCCGGCCGGACAGGGGGCCGCCGAGGTCCCGTGCCCGCAGCAGGACCTCGGCGGCGGGACCGAGCCCCGGGGTCACGTGCCGGTCGGCGTACTCCTCGACGTCCGCGACCAGCTCGCGCGGCGCGCCGAGGCCGGGCAGCGCGGTGAGCGCGGCATGGAAGCAGCCCTCGGCCGCGGCGCGCATCCCCTTGTCCGACAGCCCGGCGTGCGCGGCCTGCCACCAGCGGCCCGCCAGCGGCTCGGCACAGGCGGCCGCGGCGCCGGCGGCGGCGTCGTCCAGCAGCAGGGCCGAGGTGACGGCCACGCAGACCGGCCACCAGCGCGGGTGCAGCGCGTCGAGATAGCGGATCTCCAGCCACCCCCGCGGCCGGACCGGCGGGAACACGGTGGTCGCATGGTAGGCGAGGTCCCCGGCGGTGGGGGCGTTGCGGGGCAGGCGCGGGCCGCGCATCCAGTCGCCGAACGTGCGACCCGGCGACCCGGCGCGCCGCCGCGGCTCGCGGCCCGGCATCAGGCGGGCGCCCGCCAGGTACGCCGCCCAGGTGGCGACCGGCTCCTGGTCCCACGGGATGGGACGGGTCCTGGTGGGGTCCAGGTGCAGCCACACGGCTTGCCTGCCGGACACCCACCCGCACGGCCGGCCGCGCAGCAGCGGCGAGTTGGCGAACGCCGCGTTCAGCACGGGACCGAACAGGTTGGCGTGCCGCCAGCGGGCCTCGGGATGGCGGCCGAGGTCCACGTTGACCTGGATGGACGCGGTCAGGCACATCATCATCGGGCCGTAGGGCTCGCCGAGCAGCCGCGCCATCGACTCGTACCGCTCCTGCCGCAGCTGGCGGTGCGGCCCGCGCAGCGGGTCCAGGCCGAACCCCACCGCCATCAGCCCCGCCCCGTCCAGGGCGTGGCGCGCGGCGGCGACGTCGGCGGACAGGCGGGACAGCACACCGGGCAGGTCGCCCGGCGGGCCGGACAGCTCCAGCTGCCCGCCGGGTTCGAAGGTCACCGCGCTGCCGCCCGGCAGCGGCGGCAGGATCTCGGAGATCTCCCGCACCAGGACGGGCCGGGTGGGATCGGCGCGGTCGTACACCAGGAACTCGAGCTCGACCCCGATCCGGTCGCCGGGGGTCCCCTGGAAGCACCGCCGGGCGAACTCCTCCACGTCCGCCATCCGGCGGATCGGCGCGTCGACGTTCTCCGTACCGATCATGGATCCTCCTGCCCGGCTGCCCGGGACGTGCCGTACGGCGGTGAAGGGCATGCTGATGACGGGTGCTGACGGATGAATGGCCTGCGAGGGAGCCGCCTGCCGCGGTGGCGGGCGACGGCGATGACACGGTTCGTCGTTTCCGCGGGACCTGCCGCGAGCGGAACCCGCCCGTGCGCGCCGGCCGGTCTGCCGAGCCCTGTGCGTCGGCTAACCACGTCTTACCCGGCGATACCTCGCATAAAGCGCCAAAAGCGACGTTCGGTGCATGTGTCACGTGGTGTCACCGGCGGTCCCGTCCGCTTGCGGTCATGACGGGCGGGCCCCGCGCGGGGCTCCCGGCCCCGCCTGCCAGGGGCTCGGCGGAAAACCGCAGGTGAAGGGAGCGATCGCGGGAGGGTGGCCGTCGCCGCGGACCCCTGGCCGGATCCGGCGGTCAAGATTCGGTCATGGACACGGACGGTAGTCGTATGGATACTTCACGTGACGATTCCGAAGACCCCCGTCCGGGTCCCGGCCGCCCCCTCAACCTCCCTCGACGGGAGCGGCCCGGGCCTGGTGGGAACGATCCAAGGAGGAAGCACCATGAAGCGCAAGAAGCTCTGCGCCCTCGGGCTGGTCACCGCCGCCTGCTGCGCCGGCCTCACCGCGGTCGCCGCCGCCCCCGCGTCGTCCGCCGCGCCCGCGCCCGTGCCACAGGCCGCCGACTTCACCGGCTACCAGCTGGTCAAGCTGCCCAACGCCAACGTCCCCAACTTCACCCGCCGCACCGTCCGGTGCCCCACCGGCAAGCGCGCCGTCGGGGGCGGCGCCGAGGCCCAGGGCAACGACGCCATCCTCGTCGGCAGCTTCCCCACCGACGACGGCACCGGCTGGATCGGCCTCGGCCGGCAGAACAACTACCGCGACGTCGGCATCAGCGTCTACGTCATCTGCGCCACCGTGAGCTGACCCCCGTAAGATCACTCGCGGCGCGCGACGGGCCCCGGCCCCGCGCCGCCGCCCACAGCACGGCCGCCGGCGGGACCGGGCCCGCCGGCGGCCGTACCATTTCCCCGGGCGCCCGCCCGGGACCCGATCGCGGCTCAGCCGTCCGACAGCCGCTCGCGGACGGCGCGGGCGATGCCCGGGTCGTCGGAGAAGACGCCGTCGATGCCGAGCCCGTACAGACGCTCCAGCCAGCCCGCCACGTCACCGGTGGCCCGCGGGTAGACCGGGCTCGCCGGGTTGCCCAGGCGGTAGTCCACCGGGAGCTGGGAGTTCTCCGGGCGCACGGTCCAGGTGTGCACCAGCAGGCCGCGGCGGTGGGCGTCGCGGACCAGCGGGGTCGGCTCCAGGAGCCTCCCGTCGGGGCCCGTGGGGATGAGCCGCGTGGTGGCCACGCCGACACCGTCGGCGTACCGCGCGATGTCGCGCAGGCCGGCCGGGGTCACCAGGTCGTCGTAGGTGCGGGTGTCGCCCGCCGCCACCAGGTCGTACGGCGCGCCGGTCCCGTTGATCAGCTGGATCAGCCGGGTCTTGGTGGCCGAGCGCAGCTCCCTGAGGTTCCCCGTCTCGAAGGACTGGATGAACACCGGCGCGCGCGACCCGTCCCAGCCGTTGCGGCGCAGCGTCTGCAGCAGCGGCTCCTCCAGCGCCAGCCCGATCGAGTCGAAGTACGTCGGGTGCTTGGTCTCGGGGTAGACGCCCACGCCGTGCCGCCGGGCCAGCTTGATCACCTCGTCGAACGTCGGGATCTGGGCCAGCCCGTCGAACGCGGCGTTGTCCGGCCGCAGGTCGGGGATGCGCTCCTTGGCCCGCAGCGTGCGCAGCTCGGCCAGCGTGAAGTCCTCGGTGAACCAGCCGGTGATCGCCACGCCGTCGATGGTCTTGGTGGTCCGGCGGCCGGCGAACTCGGGGTGGTTCGCGACGTCGGTGGTCCCGCCGATCTCGTTCTCGTGCCGGGCGACCAGCACGTGGTCCTTGGTGGAGACCAGGTCCGGCTCGATGTAGTCGGCGCCCAGCTTGATCGCGGCCTCGTAGGACAGCAGCGTGTGCTCGGGACGCACCGCGCTGGCGCCGCGGTGGCCGATCACCAGCGGCTCGCCGCCGCCGTCGTGCCCGCCTCGTTCCGCCGTCGCGCCCACCGCTCCCACGGTACCCACCGCCGCCAGCACCACCGCTCCCGCGATCACCGCGAGCGTTCTCTTCATCATCAGGGCACACCCCACTCTCTTGACTCGCGGGGCACGCTAATCCCGTGATCTGTACCCGGGGTGGCCTCACCGTTAACGATCAATGCCGCACAGAGGGACCAATGTCCCGATCGGCGGTGATAAGCGGATAATCAGGGGCAAACAATTCCGCGACGATCAAGGGACGACAGTGACCGAGGACTCCTCTGCCCCCACGCCGGCCTTCCCGCCCGGCTTCGTCTGGGGCACGGCCACATCCGCCTACCAGATCGAGGGGGCCGTGGGCGAGGACGGCCGGGGTCCGTCCATCTGGGACACCTTCTGCCGGGTGCCCGGCGCGGTGGCGGGCGGCGACACCGGCGACGTCGCCTGTGACCACTACCACCGCCCGGAGGAGGACGTCCGGCTGCTGACCGGCCTCGGCGCCGGGGCCTACCGGTTCTCCGTCGCCTGGCCGCGCGTGCAGCCCGACGGCCGCGGCAAGCCCGGCGAGCGGGGCCTGAGCTTCTACAAGCGGCTGCTGGACCTGCTGCGCGACAACGGGATCACGCCGTTCGTCACGCTGTACCACTGGGACCTGCCGCAGGCGCTGGAGGACCGCGGCGGCTGGCGGGAGCGTGACACCGCCGAGCGCTTCGCCGACTACGCCGCGATCGTGCACGACGCCCTCGCCGGCTGGGACCCGTACTGGATCACGTTCAACGAGCCGTACTGCTCCTCCATCACCGGCTACGCCGAGGGACGGCACGCGCCCGGCGCCCGGGAGGGCCACGGCGCCCTGGCCGCCGCCCACCACCTGCTGCTCGCGCACGGCCTCGCGGTGCCCCGGCTGCGCACCGGGGGCGGCGAGCGGGTCGGGCTCACCCTGAACATGTCGCCCGCCGTGCCCGCGAGCGGCTCCCCGGCGGACGCCGCCGCGGCCCGGCGGATGGACCTGCTGGTCAACCGGCAGTTCACCGAGCCGGTGTTCGGCGGCGCCTACCCCGAGGACATGGCCGAGACCTTCGGCGCGATCAGCGACCTCTCGTTCCGCGAGGACGGCGACCTGGAGATCATCGGGGCGCCGCTCGACTTCTTCGGGCTGAACTACTACTACCGGATCCACGCCGCCGACGCCCCGCACACCGAGCCCGACCCCGCCCGGCGCACCGCGTTCGACATCGGGGTGCGCAACGTGACCCCCGAGGGCGGCGTGACCAGCGGGCTCGGCTGGCCCGTCGAGCCCGAGGGCCTGCGGAACACCCTCACCGGCCTGGCCGCACGGTTTCCCGGCCTGCCGCCGGTGTACGTCACGGAGAACGGCTACGGCGAGCACGGCGACGACCTCGGCGACCAGGGCCGGATCGACTTCCTGCGCGCGCACGTGGCCGCCACCGCCGAGGCGATCGCCGCGGGCGTGGACGTGCGCGGGTACTTCTGCTGGTCGCTGCTCGACAACTTCGAGTGGGCCAGGGGCTACGCCGCGAGGTTCGGCCTGGTGCACGTCGACTACGCGACCCAGGCCCGCACCCCGAAGGCCAGCTACCACTGGTACCGCGACCAGATCGCGTCCTCCGGCGCCTGACCGGCGGATCCGGCCGGCCGGGGACGTGAGCCCCGGCCGCACCGGAGGCCCGGCGACCGGCCGGGCCGCCTGGTCGGAGCGCCAAGTCAGGGTGCCGGGTCAGAGCGCCAAGTCAGGGTGCCGGTTCGGGGGACGCCGCTCCCGCGTCGTCCAGGCCGAGCGCGCGGCCGGTCAGCCACTCGCGGGCGCGGGCCAGGTGGCCGTCGGTCAGGCCGGTCTGCGGGTCCACCTCGACCAGCAGGAACTCCCCGACGCCGGGGTGGTCCATCAGGTACTGCCAGTCGGGCGGGCGGAGGCTGTCGTCGAACCACACGAACGGCCGCCCGGCGACGTACTCGGCCACGTGCCGGGTCTTGAAGTGCTCGCCCGTGCGGGTGCCGAGGTCGCCGGTCACGTGGATCACCGGCAGCGGCGGCAGCCCGAGACGCGGCGCGATCTCGGCGTTGGCGTGCTCCTCCCACGTGGTCGCCCACACCAGGTCCGCCTCGGCGCCGGCGGCCAGCGCGAGGAGCTTCGGCCCGTGCCTGGCGTTCAGCAGCACCCGGTAGGTCCGTCCGTCCAGCGTGACGTCGTGGCGCCGGTGCCGCATCGTCGGCCGCCGGGCGGGGTTGAGCACCCCGTCCACGTCCAGCAGGACAAGGGGACGCTTGGTCACGTGCCGCTCCTCGGTCGTCGGTGCTGGGTGACATGATGCCGTGGGCGGGGCCCGCCTTCCATCCAGGGGCGCCCACCCGCCTCACCGGGCATGATTCGGCCGGCCCGCATCGCGGTTCCCGGAAATCCCTCGGCCGCCGCGCCATCCACGGCGCGGCGGGCTCCGAACCAGCTGTGTCCGCATCTACGACGGTTGGGGTGACTGGATGAGGTCCGACCGGGCCCTCCCCCTGGACGGCGGCCGCCATGAGCGCCCCGGGCTGGAACAACTGCTGGAACGGGTCGCCCGCGGCGACCGTCCGGCCTTCGAGCAGGTGTACGACATGGTGTCCGGGCCGGTGTACGGCCTGGCCCTGCGGGTGCTGCGGGACCCCGCGCAGGCCGAGGAGATCGCCCAGGAGGTGCTGGTGGAGATCTGGCGCTCCGCCGCGCGCTTCGAGACGGCGCGCGGCTCGGCCATGTCGTGGGTGATGACCATCGCCCACCACCGCGCGGTCGACCGGGTGCGCACCGCGCAGGCGGCGGCCGACCGGGAGACCCGCGCGGCCCGCCTGGAGGTCCGCCGCCCCTACGACGACGTCGCGGAGTCGGTGGAGACGACCATGGAGTGGGAGCGGCTGCGCCGCTGCCTGGGCACCCTCACCGAGCTGCAACGGGAGTCGGTCACGTACGCCTACTACGGGGGATACAGCTACCGGGAGGTCTCCGAGCTGCTGCGGGTCCCGCTGGCCACGGTGAAGACCCGGATGCGCGACGGACTGATCCGCATGCGCGACTGCCTGGGGGTGGAACGATGAGTCACGACGCGCACACTCTGGCCGGCGCCTACGCGCTGTACGCCATAGACGACCCCGCCGACGAGACCCGCTTCGAGGAGCACCTGGCCCAGTGCGCCGAGTGCGCGGCCGAGGCCCGCGGGCTGCGCGAGACCACGGCCCGCATCGGCGCCGCGGTCGCCCGGCAGCCCTCGCCCGAGCTGCGCTCCCGGGTCATGGCCGAGATCGGTCAGGTCCGCCAGCTTCCCCCGGCCGTCGCGCCCGTTCCGCTGCGCAGGCCGGACCGCGCGCCCGCCCGCGCCGCGTGGTGGCCCCGGCTGGCCACCGGGCTGGCCGCCGCCTGCCTGGTCGTCGCCGTGGGCTCCGGTGTGGTGGCCGTGCGGATCCAGGACCTGCTGGACAAGGAGCGGGCAAGCGGCCGGGCCGTCGCCGCGGTGCTCGCCGCGCCGGACGCCCGCCTGGTCAGCAGGGACACCCCCGGCGGCGCCGCCACCGTGGTGATCTCCCGCACCGAGGGCCGGATGGTCTTCTACTCCGCCGGGCTGGCGCCGCTGCCCGCCGGGAAGACCTACCAGCTGTGGCGCATCGGCCCGGGGGGCGCGCTGCCGAGCGGCCTGACCAGGCCGGACGCCGCCGGTCGCACGCCGCCGATGGTGCTCGGCGAGGTCGGGGACGCCACCACGGTCGGGGTGACCGTGGAACCCGACGGCGGCTCCGCGAAGCCGTCCGGCGACCCGGTGGTGGCGGTGCCGCTGCCTGGCGCCTGAGCCCCGCGCCCGCGCGCCGATCCCCCCCGTCAGGTCGGGGGATGTGGCGCGCGGGCCGTCGCGTGACGGTCGGAGACGTGGCCGGGAGCGCGCCGGACGCGCATGGCGCCGCGCCGCCACCCGGCTCCTCAGGCTGGAGGTCAGGAGGACGGCAATGAAGGCAGTCGTTTATCACGGGCCGCGCGACGTCAGCGTCGACGAGGTGCCCGATCCGCGGATCACCGACTCGCGCGACGTCATCGTCAAGATCATCGCAACGAACATCTGCGGGTCCGACCTGCACATGTACGAGGGCCGCACCGACATGGAACCGGGGCGGATCCTCGGGCACGAGAACTTCGGCGAGGTCGTCGAGACGGGCGCCGCGGTGGAACGGATCAAGGTCGGGGACATCGTCTCGGTGCCGTGCAACGTCGCCTGCGGGACCTGCAAGAACTGCGACGCGGGGCTGACCAGCTACTGCGTCCGCGCCCATCCGGACTATCCGCGGCTGTGCGGCGCGGCCTACGGCTTCGCGGGCATGGGGCCCTACCAGGGCGGGCAGGCCGAGTACCTGCGGGTGCCCTGGGGGGACTTCAACCTCTGCAGGATGCCCGCGGACGGGCGCGAGCGGCAGAACGACTACGTGATGCTGTCCGACATCTTCCCGACCGGCTACCATGCCACCGAAATGGCCGGGCTGCGCCCCGGCGAGTCGGTCGTGATCATGGGGGCCGGGCCGGTGGGGCTGATGGCCGCGCTGTCGGCCACGCTGAAGGGCGCCGGCAAGATCATGGTGGTGGACCGTCACCCCGACCGCCTCGCGCTGGCCGAGCGCATCGGCGCGATCCCGATCGACGACAGCCGGGGCTCGCCGGTCGAGCAGGTGCTGGAACTGACCGGCGGCGAGGGCGCCGACCGCGGCTGCGAGTGCGTGGGATACCAGGCGCACGACCCGCAGGGGCACGAGCACCCCGACGACACCCTGAACACCCTGGTGCGCTCGGTGCGCGTCACCGGCGGCATCGGCGTGGTCGGCGTCTTCGTCACCGAGGACCCCGGCGGGCCCGACGAGCTCGGCAGGCACGGCAGGGTGCCTCTGAACTACGGCCTGCACTGGTTCAAGGGCCAGAGCATGGGCGGCGGCGTGTGCCCGGTCAAGCGCTACGACCGTCACCTGCGCAACCTGATCCACACCGGTAAGGCGCGCCCGTCGGTCATCCTGTCCCACGAGCTGCCGCTGCACGACGCCCCCGACGCGTACGCGCACTTCGACAAGCGCGAACCCGGCTGGACCAAGGTCACCCTGAAGCCGAGCCTCGGCTGACGAGGAGTGAACGCCTCCCGCCGAGGGGCCCGCGCGTCGGCCGACCGGTGCCCGCCGCGGCCCCGTCGCCGCGCCCGGCGGCGGGGGCGCGGCACGGCCGCGGTCAGGCGGCGGAGCGCTCCGGGCGCGGGGGGAGCGGGAAGCGCAGGGAGGCGGCGACCATGTACGCCTTCAGCTCGGTGTCGGCGAGGACGTGCTCCACGCGGCCGCCCTCGTCGATCACCGCCTCGGCCAGGGCGTTCAGCACGTCGGAGGTCGGCCGGGCCGGGCCGCCGCACAGCGGGCACACGTCCCCGGCGGTGGCCAGCCACCCGGACTCCTCGCACACCACGCCGGGCACCGCCATGCCGTCCTGCACCAGCAGGGACTGCACCGCCGCGACCGAGCCCGCCCACAGGCAGTCGTCCAGGCCGATCGCCGCGGGCCGCCCCTCGGCCGCGCGGTCCAGCACGTCCGACACCCACCGGCGCTCCTCGTCGCGCTCGTACCGCTCGGCGATGCGCTCGGCGCCGTGCCGGATGTCGGCGGGCGTGGCGGTGCGCGGGTCCACCGCGAAGGTGCCCGCCAGCCGCTCCCGCAGCGGGCGGGGCAGGAACTCGACCAGGTTCGGCACCTCCTCGGGGTGCCCCCCGATGATCAGCAGCTCGTGGCCGCCGGTGCGGAACAGCTCGGCGAGCATGCGGGCGGTGTTGCGGTAGTGCCGCCGGGCCAGGTCGTCGGCCCGGTTGCGCACGCCGTGCTCGGCCAGGCCGTACCACCCGGCGAAGTTGGGCTTGCGCAGCGCCGGGTCCTCGACCTTGCCGATCTGGCGCATCTCGTCCTGGTACAGCTCCCACGCCTCCGCCGACCGCCGGTCGGCCACCACCACGCAGCTGCGGTGGTACTCCTCCAGCACCCCCAGCATGGGGCGCGTCCACGGCGCGGTGTCCACCACGATCCGGTCGTGCAGCGCCCGGGGGAGCACGACCCGCTCGAACAGCTCCTGCCCGGTGCACGAGAACACCGCCAGCGTGCCGGACTCCAGCCGCGCCGTGTCCTCCAGGCTCTCCAGCCGCTCGATGTCCCCCCGCAGCGACATCCGGGCCCGGCGCCCGATCGACCCGTCGTGCGCGAGGGGCCGTATCTCGTGCAGCATGCTGTTGATCCGCGTGGACAGGGAACCGGCGTCGCCCGCGCACATCCCCGCGTACAGGGAGACCACGGGCAACTCGTCCCCGTCGAAGCCGATGATCCGGTCCACCGTCTCTTTGGTGATCATGTGTCCCCCGATCCGGGCCCGCGGTGTGCCCCCCGGCCCGCACACCCGATTCTTTCCCCGCACCCCCGTGGTCACCCGCCACCCGCCTCCGCCCGGCCCCGGCTCGCGGAGGCGGTGGCCCGGCTGGGGACCGCGTGCGATGATGGTCGAGCCGTTCACCGACTTCGGCCTCGCGGGGGTCCCCATGGCCGGCAGGGCACCACCGGACGGGCCCCTGGTGCGGGCCGCACGGCCTCCGGGCGCGGCCTACGGCGTCCTCAATCCCCGCACCGTGCGCGTCTCCTTCAGCGCGCTGCTGCGCATCAAGGACGATCACCGGTACGTCCTGTTCCACATGCGCAACAGGCCGGGCTCGTACGGCCCGCCGGGCGGCGTGTACAAATTCTTCCCCCCGGCCGCCCGGCTGCTGGACTCCCTCGGCTTCCGCCAGGAGCGGTTCACCTCCGAGGCCGGGCGCGCCCGCGCGGACCTGCGGGGCTTCCTGCCGTCCCGGTCGGTGCGGCGCTTCGTCACGTGGTTCGACGGCGGCGCCTACCGCGAGGACACCGACGAGTGCCTGCGCCGCGAGCTGGAGGAGGAGCTGGAGGAGGTCGGCCTGCCCGCCCTGGCCGGCGAGGTCCCCGGCCTCGCCTTCGCCCACCACCGCACCCTGCTGGAGGGCCCCTACAACGTTCCCGGCCGGCCGTACCGCCAGCTGCGCCGCTTCGACGTGTACGACCTGGTCACCACCCACGGTGCCGCCGCGTGGCTGTGGCAGCGCCTGATCGAGGTCGGCGGCGACCCGTCCGCCTCCGAGGTCGTGTGCGCCACCGAAAGCGAGATCCTCCACGGCCGCTGCGGCGCCGCCCTGATCGCCCCCCACTCCGCGTACCTGATCGGCGTCCGCCGCAAACGCCAGTCCGACCTGCCGCCGATGCTCTGACCCGGCGGCCCGGGGGGATACGGCCCCGGGTCACCGGTCACGCCGCGCCCGCGCGGGACCGCCCGGGGGGGCGACCGGTCACGCCGCGCCCGCGCGGGACCGCCGGGGGCGACGAGGGCGGCCGGGTCACCGGCCGTGCCGCGTCGCGGAGGGGACCGCTCGGCGTGTCCCGATGGCTGGGCGTACCGCGCGAGTGAGGAGGATGTCGTGTCAGCAGGGCAGGCGGGAGGGTCCGGTGGCGGGGCGGCCTGGGGCGAGCTGGTCGCCCGGCGGGCGCGGCGCTGGTCCAGGGGTGTGCGCGATCACCGGCTGACCCGTGTCGCCTACGACGTCCCGGCGGTGTCGGCCGTCGCCCTGGCCGACGTCCCCGGCCGGGCGGCGGAGGACTGGCCGGACGGGGACTACGCCTGCGTCGGGGTCCGTTTCGCGGCCCGGCTGGGCCCGCTGCCGCGCGGGCGCCGCTACGTGGCCGTCTACCTGCGGGTCCGCCTGGACGATCACCGGGCGGCCGTGGTGGACCTGCGCGCGTCCGGCGGACCGGCCGGGCCGGGCGGGCGCCCGTCCGGCGCAGCCGATCCCGGGTATCCGGGCCAAGGGGACCGGACCTCCGGGGGATGGGGCGCCGAGGCTTGGGGTCCCGAGGCTTGGGGTCCCGAGGGCCGAGGTCCCGAAGGATGGGGTCCCGAAGGATGGGGTTCCGAGGCGGGGGGGTTCGGGAGGCGTGGTTCCCGGGAGCGGGGGAGCGGGGTGGGAAACGTGGCCCGGGTGTCGGCTACCGGGCTCGGGGACCCGGTGTTCGACTGGCTGTTCGGCGACGTGACCGGGCGGCAGGAGGTCCCGGGGGCCTGCGCGGGGTACGCCCTGCTGCGGGTGCCGTCCGGCATGGCCGAGCTGGCGGGGGAGCTGCGGGTGGACTCCTCGGTCCGCCATCCGGCCTTCTGGCGCGCGCCGGGGACCGGTGCGGTGGAGCACGTCCGCGCCCGCGCCCCCTGGCGCTTCACCGTCCCCGTCCCGCTCCTCACCCCGCTGGCCCCGCCCCGCACCCCCGCGGCCCGGGACGTGCCGGTGTCCCGCCGCGTCCCGCCGGAGGTCACGGCCGCGTCCGGGCCGTCCGGGGAGGGCACCTTCGCCGAGGGCCCGTTCGCGCCGGTCGGCCGTCCCCGGGAGGCACGGGTGCCGGACGGGGTGACGCGGGTGCGGTTGTGCCTGGCGGCGGACATGGAGCGGTTCAGCAGGTTCCGCAACCCCGAGGCGGTGCGGGCGCAGCGGCGGCTGGCGGACGTCCTGGCGCAGGCGCGCGAGCACGCGGGGCTGGCCGACGCGGACGTGGATCTCCAGCTGTCGGGGGACGGGCAGTTCGCCGTGCTGCCCGAGCACCTGGACGAGACGGTGGTGATCCCCCTGTTGGTCGAGGGGCTGCGGCAGTCGCTCGCGGAGGTCAACGCCGATCTGAGCGAGCACGCCAGGGTGCGCCTGCGGGTGGCCGTGCACCGCGGCCTCACCACCAGGGCGCGGAACGGCTGGGTCGGCGACGCCACCATCGCGGTGCGCCGCATCCTGGACTCGGCCGCCGCCCGGGAGGCGCTCAGCGGGCACCCCGGCGCCGACTTCGTGCTCATCGTCCCCGACGGTCTCTACCGCGACGTCATCGGGCACGGCTACGGACGGCTGCGCCCGGAGACGTTCCACCAGGTGGAGGCCACCCTCCCCGAAAAGGGCTTCACCGAACGCGCCTGGATCCACATCCCGGCGACCTGACCCGGCGCCGGGCGTTCGCGACCCGTTCCGCGGCGGGCGTACCGCCGCCGGCGTGCCGGTCGCGTCAGGAGGCCTGGGCGGCGATCCGGTCGAACAGCTCGATCGCGGCGTTGCGCACCTCGTCGGGCGTCACGCCGGAGAGCACGGCGCGGGCCTCGGGGAGGTCGCGGGTCGTGGCGAGCGTGATGGCCACCGACGTGGCGGCGGCGTGCCCGAGCGACCCGGCCGGCGCGGAGTCGGCCATCTCCTGGGCGTTCGTGGCGAGGTCGAGGTTGTCGGTCTTCGGTGCGGTGGTCAACGGATACTCCTCGCGAATGGTGGATCGGGCGGGTGTAGGTCACGGAGGCCGTCGTAGCTGCCCGGGGTGGCAAATGTTACGCAAGGCCGGCAACCACGCGACACTCTCATCCTCCCCCTGTCTTCCCGGACTTACGACACCGGCCCCGGGATGTCCGGACGATACTTTGTAAAGGGCGCCGGAGGGCGCGTCACGACCGGCTCGCCCCGGACGGCAGGGCGGTTTCCGGCCCGGCGGGCAGCGAGTGGGCGGCGGCGAGGTCGGCGGGAGCGTAGGCGCCCTGTTCGGTGACGATCCTGGTGACCAGGTGCGGCGGGGTGGCGTCGAAGGCGGGGTAGTAGCCGACCGTGCCCTCGGCGGCGGTGCGCGCGCCGAGGGCGTGCAGGACCTCCGTGCCGTCGCGGTGCTCGATCTCGACGTCCGCGATGCCGGGGGAGTGGGGGTCGGGGCCGTGGGCGAGCACGTAGAACGGCACGTCGAACGCCCGCGCGGCCAGCGCGACCGCAAGGGTCCCGACCTTGTTGACCACATGGCCGTCCATGGTGACCCGGTCGGAGGCGACCATCGCCACGTCGGCCAGCCCGCCGGCCAGGGCGGCGGGCACCATGCCGTCGGTGATCACCGTGGGCCGGTACCCCATCTCCACCAGGGTCGCGGCGGTCAGCCGGGCCCCCTGGAGGTACGGCCGGGTCTCGGTGCAGACGAACTCCAGCCGCTTGCCGAGGTCCTCGGCCGCCTGGACGGCCGCGATCAGGTAGGCGTCCCCCCAGCAGTGGGTGAGCACCCGCGCGCCGTCCGGCAGCAGCCCGGCGGCGTTGCGGCCGAGCGCCGCGCACCCCGCGCGGTACGCCGCGTCGTGCGCCGCCGCGGCCTCCGCCACCGCCGGGACCAGCTCCTCGCCGCTCGCTCCGGCCAGCGGGCCGTCCACCGTGGCCTGGAGGATCGCCCGGACCGCGTCCCTGATGTGGTTGTTGGTCGGACGGGTGGACACCAGCCTGCGTCCGGCCGCGCGCAGCCGCTCCGCGGCGTCCCCCGGCCCGGCGCCGCGCGCCTCGCGGGCGGCCAGCGCCATCCCGGCGGTGGTGGCGAACAGCGGCCCGTGGCTCTGGGTGACCATCTGCTCGATCGCCACCGCCACGTCCTCCACCGTGGCGCAGCGCACCCAGCGCCGCTCGAAGGGGTACACCCTGCGGTCGAGGATCTCCACCGCGTCCCCGGTGGCCCGCACCGAGTCGGCGAGCGAAGGCGTCTTCCTGGTCACGTTGCCGTCCTTCCCGTGGCCGCGCCGGGACGACCGTCCCACCGGCCATGCTCACGCCCGCGGAGCCGTACGGGAAGCCCCCGCGACCACACACATTAGGCGGCACGCCTGGCGGCGGCCTCGCGCGGGGCCTGCCGCCTCAGGGGCAGGTCGGCATCGGGGGAGGCCGGTGCGGCGGGGGAGCCGAGCCCGACAGCGGGAGGCGCAGCACGAAGCGGGCGCCCTGCTCGCTGGGCTCGATGGTGAGGGTTCCGCCGCTCATCTCGGCGATCTGGCGGGCGATGGCGAGGCCGAGGCCGGTGCCGCCGGAGTCCTTGCTCCGGGCGTCGGGCAGCCGGGTGAACCGCTGGAACACGATGTCCCACTTGTCCCGGTCGATGCCCGGCCCGTCGTCCGCGACCTCCAGGACCGCGAGCCCGTGGGGGTACCGCCGGTCGCCCGGGTCGGCGGTCTGCTTGCGGATCGACACGCAGACCGTGGTGTCGGCGTGGCGTTCGGCGTTGTCCAGCAGGTTGATGAGCAGCCGGGCCAGCCGCAGCGGGTCGCCCTCCACGACGACGTTCGGCTCCAGGTCCGGCTTGAGCTTCACACCCGAGTGCCGCCCGCTCATCTCCCCGGCGACCAGCGCGGACAGGTCGATCACCTCGTGCCCCCCCGGCGTCCCGGCGTCCAGGCGCGCGGCCATCAGCAGGTCGCAGACGATCGCCTGCAGGCGGTCCAGGCTGACCAGCAGGTTGTCGCCCACCACGTCCAGGCTGGTCTGCTCCGGCGCCAGCATGGCGTCCTCCACCTGGGCGCGCATGGCGGTGATGGGGCTGCGCAGGTCGTGGGAGGCGTCCGAGGCGAACTGGCGCTGCTGCTGCATGGCCACCTGCAGCCGTTCGAGGGTGCGGTTGACGCCCCGGGCCAGGTGGCTGATCTCGTCCTCACCCGGCGGCACGGGGACCCGCCGCTCGGGGCAGGCGGCGTTGATCACGTCCAGCTCGGCCCGGATGGCGTCCACCGGCCGCAGCGACGAGTTCAGCACGCGCCGGGAGCCGATGGCCGTGGCCGCGGTGAGGACGACCACGCCGAGGCCCAGCAGGGCGGCCAGCCGGGGGTGGACCAGCGTCGGCACCTCGGGCGCCGCGCTGTACACCATCCAGTCCTGCCCGCCGAGCAGCACGCGGTACCCGACCACCAGGTGGCATCCGGGCAGGACGCCGGAGCACACCGTGCGGTGCGCGACGGACGTGCCGTCGGGAGGGGTGAAGATGGCGATCGGCGGGGGATCGCGGCCGACGCCGGGCGTGGACGCGACTACCCGCCCGGCGGGGTTCACCACCTGGATGTGGTCCACCTGGCCGGACGTCCGGAGGACCGGGTCGCCCCCCGTCTGCAGCTCGGTGGCGGTCCGTGCCGCCGCGGCGGTCACCTCGCCGCGCAGGTACTCGCCGGCGAGGCGGTTGACCGTCAGCATGATGACGGCCGCCAGCAACGTCGACAGCAGTGCCGCCACCGTTCCCGCGAACAGGGTGATGCGAGTTCCGACCGACAACCGGCGCCACACGACCAATATCGGGTGCCTCCCGCTCCTCCGGCTATTCCCAGTCGACCACATCGACCGCGGACGCTTTCAGCGGGGTCAGGCATAAGCGCAGGTCAGGGCCGGGTAAGGCCGGAGCTATATGAATCGGCGGGGATCGCGGGCCGGAACCGGAACCGGCCGGCCCCGCGCAGGCCTGTGCGGCGAGCCGGCCGGTACGACCGGCGGACCGGCACGGCGGTTCGCCGGCATGGCGGGGCGGCCGGGGGACGGGGGAGAGGTTGTGGTGGTGGAGGCCGGCGGGGGGGGCTCAGTCGGTGTGGGACGAGCCGGCGGCTTCGCCGCGTGCCGATCCGCCGTCGCTCGTCGTCAGTGACCGCACCGTCTCGGTGAGGTGGGCCACCTGTAGCTCCAGATTGTGAACCCGCGCCTCCAACTCCATTGAGCTGGGCGGCTGATATGCGGCGATCTGCCTCGGCATCGGCGACCGCTCCCTTCCCTCTGGTGTGCGCGGCGTGAAGGGACGCGAGCGATGCCCGCGCGATCCCAGCTCTTTACCTCTGCCCACCCTGCGCGCAGACAAGCGCGCACGCCATCATTTACCCGGCGCGGGTTTGCCGGGAGCGGTCCCATGACCTGCTCTGGAACGCTCCGGAGAAGGCTCCGCACACCCCGTCACGGGTGTCCCCGCGACCCCTCGCACCGGGCGCCGTCCCTCAGGGCGGGCCGCCGCCGGCGGGGATCTCCTCGCGGAGGGCGGCGCCGTCGTGGAGGATCAGGACGCGCGCGGCCAGGGGGGACGCGTCCGCGGGCTCGCGGACGGCCAGGACGCACACGCCGGTGAAGGCGGCGAGGTGGTGACGCAGCAGGTCGCGGGCGCGGGGGCGGGACGAAGGGCCGGACAGGGGCTCGTCGAGGAGCAGCAGTCTCGGGCGGACGGCGAGCGCGCGGGCCAGGGCCACCCGGTGCGCCTGGCCGCCGGTCAGGTCGCGGGGGCGGGCGTGACGATGGTCGGTGAGGCCGACCTGTTCCAGCCAGACGGTCGCGGTGTGCCGGGCCGCCGGACGGGAGGCGCCGTGGCAGCGCGGGCCGAACGCCACGTTGTCCAGGACGCTCAGGTGCGGGAACAGGAGGGGGTCCGGCGGCACCATCGCCACCGGCCGCCGTCCGGCGGGCCAGGCCTCCATCGGGACGCCGTCCAGCGTGAGGTGCCCGCCCGCGGGCGGGTCCAGACCGGCCATCACCCGCAGCGCGGTCGTCTTCCCGGCGCCTTCCGGCCCGGCGAGAGCGACGACCTCGCCGGCCCGCACCGTGATCCGCAGGTCCAGCCGGAAGCCCGGATGCTCGGCCACCAGGTGGGCGTCCATCACGACGGACTCACCCACCGTCCCCGCAGGCACCACAGCACCCCGGCCGTCAACGCCAGCAGTACCGGCCCGGCCGCGAACGCCGCCTCCGGCATCGCCGCCACCTCCGCGACGGGCGGCGGGCCTCCACCGGGGAGGAGCGCGCCGGTGCCACCCGGGGTGAGGGCCGAGGTGACGGTCGTGACGGCCGTGGCCTCGCCGAGGGCCCTGGCCCAGCACAGGGCGGCGCCCGCGGCGAGACCCGGGGCGGTCAGGGGGAGGGTGATCCGGCGCAGGGCGGCGCCGCGGGTGGCGCCGAGGGCCAGGGCCGTCTCGGTGAGGCGGGGGTCGGCCGCGCGGAACGTGCCCTCGGCGCACAGCACGAGGAACGGCAGGGCGACGAACGCCTGGGCGAGCACCACGGCGGCGGCGGGCGGGACCGTGATCCCGAGCAGGGTGTACGGCCACCGGCCGAGCACGCCCCCCGGGCCGAGCACCGCCAGCAGCGCGACGCCGCCCGCCACCGGCGGCAGCACCAGCGGCGCCAGCACCAGCCCCCGCACGACCGGCCGTCCCCGGAAGTCCACCCGGGCGAGCATCCAGGCCAGCGGCACGCCGACGGCCAGGCACCAGAGGGTCGCGATCGACGAGGTCACCAGGGACAGCCGCAGCGCCGCCCCGGGCGCGGCGGTGAGGGACGGCCACGCCGGCCGCGCGAGCAGCCCGGCCAGCGGCAGCGCGACGAACAACAGTCCCGCCGCCGCCGGGACGATCACGCTCAACGGCACCGGGTGCGGCCCGGACGGCATCCGGCGGCGCACCCGCCGCCGCCCCCACACCGGCACCGGGATCCCCATGCCGCACTGCCTCCCCCCGATCCCCCCGCGCCACGCCGGAGCCCCCGGGTGGGCCACCGGAGAGGGTGGGAAAGGTTTACCAGGGGCGTTCCGGTGTAGAGGGGGGGCGGCTCGGACGAAAGGAGCTCTTCCATGAATTCCGTGGCATCAGCCGGTGGGCAGATGAGCGGTGCCGCGCGGCGGGCGGCGAACCATCCGACTTTCGAGAAGCTCGCACGGTTCGGGATGGCCTGCCGCGGAGTCATGTACGCGCTGATCGGCGTACTCGCCCTGCGCATCGCGTTCGGCGGGGGCGGCGAGGAGGCGGACAAGACCGGGGCGGTGCGCACGGTCGCCGACCAGCCGTTCGGGACGGTGCTGCTGTGGCTGCTCGCCGTGGGCTTCGCGGCCCTGGCGCTCTGGCAGCTCTCCGAGGCGTTGTTCGGCGGGTTGAAGACCTCGGAACGGGTCGAGGCCGCTTTCCGCACGGTCGTGTACGCACTGGCGGTGGCCACCATCCTGAGCTTCCTGCTGAGCGGCAGCACGGGCTCCTCCACCGACGACCAGTCCAAGGACCTGACCGCGACGATCATGGACTGGCCCGGCGGGCGGTTCATCGTCGGGCTGATCGGCCTGGCGGTCATCGGCCTCGGCGCCTACTGGATCCACCAGGGCGTCAAGAAGAAGTTCCTCAAGCACCTGCGCGTCGCGGAGATCTCCCCGCGCACCCGCGGCGTGGTGGAGAAGCTGGGCATGGCGGGTTACGTCGCGCGCGGCGTGATCGCGGCCGCCGCGGGAGTGTTCGCCGTGCACGCGGCGATCGTCTTCGACCCCGACGAGGCCAAGGGCATCGACTCCACGCTCCGCTCCTTCGCCGAACTCCCCTACGGCCCGTGGCTGCTCGGCCTCGTGGCCCTCGGCCTGCTGCTGTTCGCCGTCTACTGCTTCGCCGAGGCCCGCTGGCGCCGCACCTGACCGGCTCGTTCCCCTGACGGGGGGACTTGATCGGCGTCCCTGTGGGGTCCGGGCCCGGAGAACGGGCCGGACCCCACAGGCATGTCCGGACCATCCGCGGGCCGGACGCGGCCGGACCCGCCGGGGGCCGGACGTCAGACGTTGCGCCGGTACTGGCCGCCCGCCTCGAAGAGGGCCTCGGTGATCTGGCCGAGGGAGCAGACCCGGGCGGCGTCCATCAGGGCGGCGAAGGCGTTGCCGTCCGTCATCGCCACCTCCTTGAGGCGCCGCAGGGCCGCAGGAGCCTCGTCGGCGTGGGCACGCTGGAAGTCCCGGAGCCGGGTGAGCTGGTTCCGCTTCTCCTCCTCGGTGCCCCGGGCCAGCTCCAGGGCGCCGTGCTCCTGGTCCCCGGCGGGGTTGCGGAAGGTGTTGACCCCGATGATCGGCAGCGACCCGTCGTGCTTGCGGGTCTCGTACAGCATCGACTCGTCCTGGATCCTGCCGCGCTGGTAGCCGGTCTCCATCGCGCCGAGCACGCCACCCCGCTCCGACAGCCGCTCGAACTCGGCGAGCACGGCCTCCTCCACCAGGTCGGTGAGGTCCTCCACCACGAAGGAGCCCTGCAGGGGGTTCTCGTTGGCTGCCAGGCCCCACTCCCGGTTGATGATCATCTGGATGGCCATGGCGCGGCGCACCGAGTCGGGGCTCGGCGTGGTGACCGCCTCGTCGAAGGCGTTGGTGTGCAGGCTGTTGCAGTTGTCGTACACCGCGATCAGCGCCTGCAGCGTGGTGCGGATGTCGTTGAAGTTCATCTCCTGGGCGTGCAGCGACCGCCCGGAGGTCTGGATGTGGTACTTGAGCTTCTGCGAGCGCTCGCCCGCGCCGTACCGGTCGCGCATGGCGACCGCCCAGATCCGGCGGGCCACCCGGCCGAGGACGCTGTACTCGGGGTCCATGCCGTTGGAGAAGAAGAACGACAGGTTGGGCGCGAAGTCGTCCACCGCCATGCCCCGCGCGAGGTACGCCTCCACGTAGGTGAAGCCGTTGGCCAGCGTGAACGCCAGCTGCGTGATCGGGTTGGCCCCGGCCTCGGCGATGTGGTACCCGGAGATCGACACCGAGTAGAAGTTGCGCACCCGGTTGGCGATGAACCACTCCTGCACGTCGGCCATCATGCGCAGCGAGAAGTCGGTGGAGAAGATGCAGGTGTTCTGCCCCTGGTCCTCCTTGAGGATGTCGGCCTGCACGGTGCCGCGCACGCTCGCCAGCGTCGCCGCGCGCACCGCCTCGGCCTCGGCGGCGTCCGGCCGCCTGCCGTGCTCGGCGGCGAAGCGGTCCAGCGCCTGGTCCGTCGCGGTGTGCAGGAAGAACGCCAGGATCGTCGGGGCGGGCCCGTTGATGGTCATGGACACCGAGGTGGACGGCGAGGTGAGGTCGAAGCCGTCGTACAGCGTCCTCATGTCGTCCACGGTCGCGATCGACACCCCGGAGGTGCCCACCTTGCCGTACACGTCGGGCCGCTCGGCGGGGTCGTTGCCGTACAGGGTGACCGAGTCGAAGGCCGTCGACAGCCGGACGGCGGGCTGGCCCTGCGACAGCAGCTTGAACCGCCGGTTGGTGCGGAACGGGTCGCCCTCCCCGGCGAACATCCGGGTGGGGTCCTCGTCGGCCCGTTTGAACGGGAACACCCCGGCCGTGAACGGGAACCGGCCGGGCAGGTTCTCCGAGCGCAGGAACCGCAGCAGGTCGCCGTGGTCGGTGTACCGGGGCAGCGCGACCCGGGGCACGCGACTGCCCGACAGGGTGGTGCGCCACAGCGGGGTGCGCTGCTCGGCGCCGCGCACCGTGACCACCAGCTCGTCGGCGGAGTAGGCGGCGACCGTCTCCGGCCAGCCGTCCAGCTGCGCCCGGTCGGCGGGGTCCTGCTCGGCGTCGGCCCGCTCGCGCAGCGCGTCCAGCGCCGCGGTGTCCCCGCCCTCGGCGGCCACCAGCGCGGACGCCTCGGCGAGCCGCTGGCGGCGGCGGGCGATCTCGGCCTGCTGGGCGGTGCGCCCGTGGTGGCCGCGCACCGTCTCGGCGATGTCGGACAGGTAGCGCACCCGGGACGGCGGCACGATGGCGGTGCCCAGGCTGGAGGTCGTGGTCTCGGACGCCGGCAGCAGCCCGGCGCCCCTCGGCAGCCCGTGCTCCTCCAGCAGGGCGCGCAGCCGGTGGTAGAGGGCGGTGACGCCGTCGTCGTTGAACCGCGCGGCCACCGTGCCGTACACCGGCATGTCCTCCGGCGCACTGCCGAACGCCTCGCGGTTGCGCACCAGCTGGCGCCGCACGTCGCGCAGCGCGTCCTGCGCGCCGCGCCGGTCGAACTTGTTGATCGCGACCACGTCGGCGAAGTCCAGCATGTCGATCTTCTCGAGCTGGGAGCTCGCGCCGAACTCGGGGGTCATGACGTACAGCGACACGTCGCTGAACGGGATGATCGCGGCGTCGCCCTGGCCGATGCCGGGGGTCTCCACGATCACCAGGTCGTACCCGGCGGCCCGGCACACCGTGATCACGTCGTCCAGGTGCTCGGGCAGCTCGTGGGCGCCGCGGGTGGCCAGGGAGCGGAAGAAGACGCGGTCGCCGCCGAGGCTGTTCATCCGGATGCGGTCGCCGAGCAGCGCCCCGCCGCCGCGGCGCCTGGTGGGGTCGACCGCGATCACCGCCACCTGGAGCTTGTCCTCGTCGTCGAGCCGCAGGCGGCGCACGAGCTCGTCGGTGAGCGACGACTTGCCGGACCCGCCGGTGCCGGTGATGCCGAGCACCGGCACGCGCCGGCCGTCCGCCGCCGCGCGCAGCTTCGCCAGGTACGCCTCGTCCGCCCTGCCCGTCTCGGCGAAGGTGATCGCGCGGGCCACCGCGCCGTGGTCGCCGGGCACGGCGGGCGGCTCGGCGCCCTCGGTGAGGTCGACGTCGCAGGCGGCGACGATCGTGTTGATCATCCCGGCGAGGCCGAGGCGCTGGCCGTCCTCGGGGGAGAAGACCTTGGTGACGCCGTGCTTCTCCAGGGCGGCGATCTCGGCGGGCACGATGACGCCGCCGCCCCCGCCGTACACCTTGACGTGCCCGGCGCCCCGCTCGCGCAGCAGGTCCACCAGGTAGGTGAAGAACTCGACGTGGCCACCCTGGTAGGAGCTGATCGCCACGGCCTGGGCGTCCTCCTGGATCGCCGCGGTGACGATCTCCTCCACCGAGCGGTCGTGGCCGAGGTGGACGACCTCCGCGCCCTGGGACTGCAGGATGCGCCGCATGATGTTGATGGCCGCGTCGTGCCCGTCGAACAGCGCCGCAGCGGTGACGACGCGTACGGGATTGGCAGGTGCGTGCACGGCGTGCCTCCGGGTTACTAGGACGTCCTACTAAATTGTAGGTCGTCCTAGTAATAATCTGTACCCTGTCGATCAGCCTGCCGCGCGCGCCTCGCCGATCGAGTGTCGTAGTGCCACCGTGTCCGCGCGCACCGCCGCCGGATCCTCGCCCTTGAGCAGGGCCCGCGCCATGAGCCCGGCCACGGCCGGCATGTGGCGCGGTCCGAACCCGTGCCGGGTCACCTCCTGGGTGCCGATCCGCAGGCCCCGCATCGGCTCGCCGGACGGCCCGCCGGGCAGGCCGATCCCGCTCAGGTAGATCCCCGCCGCCGCGAGCGCCCGCGCCGCCGGGTCGCCGCCGCCGAACGCCGAGGCGTCCACCGCGACGTGGTGGGAGACCGTGCAGCCGAGCCCGGCCGCCGCCACCGTGAACCCGGCCGAGCGCAGCTCCCCGGCCAGCGCCCTGGCGTTGGCCAGGCACGCGTCCGCGTAGGCCGGGCCGGTCTCGGCCAGCTCGGCGGCGGTGACGGCCAGCGGGGCCAGCCGGGCGGCGTCGTAGTTGGCGGTCAGGCCCGGGTAGGCGGCGGCCGACAGCCGCTCGGCCAGCCCGGCGTCCCGGGTGACGATCGCCGCGCCCGGCGGGCCGCCGAACGACTTGTAGGTGGACATGGTCAGCACGTGCGCGCCCTCGGCCAGCGGGCGCTGGAAACGCCCGCCCGCGATCAGCCCGGCCACGTGCGAGGCGTCGTAGACCAGCGTCGCCCCCACCTCGTCGCAGGCCGCCCGCACCGCCCCCACGTCGTGCGGGAACAGCATGAGGCTGCCGCCGATCACCACGATCGCCGGGCGCTCGCGGCCCAGGAAGGCGGGCAGCCGCTCCAGGTCGACGTTGAACGCGGCGTCGTCGTACGGCAGGTCCGCCACCCGCAGCCCGCGCACCCCGGCCGCGCCCTGCGCGTGGTGGCTGGCGTGCCCGCCGGCCGCCTCGGGCAGCACGGCGACCGTGTCGCCCGGCCGGGCGAGGGCCGTGTAGCAGGCCAGGTTGGCCAGCGTGGCGCTCTGCAGCCGCACCTCGGCGTACTCACCCTCCATGAGCGCGGCCATCCGCAGCGGCGCCAGCGTCTCCAGCACGTCCAGGTGGTCCAGTCCCGCCTGGAACTTGTCGCCGGGCCATCCCATGGAGGGGCGGGTGGACACCGCCGCCCGGTGCGCCGCGCGGGCGCGCGGGCTCATCGTGTTGGTGCCCGCGTACAGGACGACGCCGTCGTCGTCGAACGCGCGGCGGTGCGCGTCCAGCGCGCCGGTGACGGCCCGCACCACGCCGTCGGCGTCCAGCCCGCCGAGGGCGGCCTCGAGTTCGGCCAGGCGCCGTCGCGCGCGGGGGGAGGCCCAGGGGGCGACGCGGCTCTGCGTGTCCAGGGTGACCAGCTCCGTTCAGGGGGCAAAGGGAGATCTTTCGGCGTCCGGCCGCGGTATACCCGCTCTGGCCAGCAGACACCCATATAACTCTTATAAGGTGTCAAAGCCGACAAATCCCACGGAAAGCCCTGTTTATGCACTCTGATCACATGGATGTGTTCGAGTTCGACCTGACCGCGCACGAGGCGCGCCGCCGGGCCGAGGTGGTCGCCGCGCTCGGCGACGGCTGGGACCCGGTGGCCGTGCTGCGCTCGGAGCAGGAGGCGTACGACCTGCTCTATTCGGGCCTGGACGAGGACCAGCGGCGCACCTACGCGATGCTGGCCGACGCCGGCGTCCTGCCGCCCCGGGAGGACGGCCGTGCTGCCGATCGACCCTGACGCCGACCTGGGCCGCCGCGCCTGGGTGGCCTGCCCGCGGTGCCGCGACGACCGGGACTGCGCCCCCTGCGGCGACGGCCGCAACTGCGGCGACCACTGGCGCTACCTGCTCGGCTCGACCGGCGGCGTGATCCACCTCCAGTGCCCCACCTGCACCCACCTATGGAGCCACGAGACCGGCTTCGGCGCCGGCGGCCGCCCCGCCCATTTGTGGTGACAGTGGTGCCAGTGATGCCAGTGGTGACACAGGCACACTGACCTCACCGTTCCTCGCGGTGGCACCGTCCCGGCCGCGACGTTCCTCGCGGTGGCACCGTTCCGCCGTGACGGCGAGGCCGGGTGTTTCCGCCGCGCTGCTCCCGTGCGTGTCCGCCTATGGCCCCGGGTCCTGGGGGACGGTCGCGATCGCCTGTCCGGCGGGTCGCGGGGTGGCGGTCGTCCGGGTCCCCGGGTCCGGTGACGTGAGGTCCGGGACGGGGAGGGTGAAGACGAACCTGCTGCCCTCGGCTACGCCGGTGTCCAGGTGGATCTCCCCGCCGTGGTACTCCACGATCTTCTTGCAGAGAGCGAGGCCGATGCCGGTGCCGTCGTACTCCTCGCGGTTGTGCAGGCGCTGGAAGATCACGAAGATCTTGTCCGCGAAGCGGGGCTCGACGCCGATGCCGTCGTCCTGGACGGCGACCTCCCACATCTTCCCGGCGCGCTCCACGGTGATCCGCACCTGCGGTGCCCGGCCGGGTACCCGGAACTTCACCGCGTTGCCGATGAGGTTCTGCCACAGCATGGTCAGCAGGCCGGGGTCGCCGACCACCTCGGGGAGCGCGGGCCGCGCCACCACGGCCCCGGTCTCCTCGACCAGCGTGTCCAGGTTGGCCAGCGCCGCCTCCAGCGGCCGGTCGAGCGGGACGGGCACGTGCTCCTCGTGCGCGCGGCCGACCCTGGAGAACGTCAGCAGCCCGCTGATCAGCGTCTGCATGCGCTTGGCGCCGTCCACCGCGAACGAGATGTACTCGTCGGCCCGCTCGTCCAGCTGACCGGCGTACCGGCGCTGCAGCAGCTGGCAGAACGCCGTCACCTTGCGCACCGGCTCCTGCAGGTCGTGCGAGGCCACGTAGGCGAACTGCTCCAGCTCGGAGTTGGACCGGCGCAGCTCAGCGGCCTGCTCGCTCAGCAGGTCGGTCTGCTCCTGCAGCAGCCGCCGCGCCTCCTGGGAGACGGTGAGCTCGGTGGCGATCCGCTGCCGCATCGCCTCGACGCCCGCGGCGAGCGCGGTGATGTCGCTCGGCCCGCGCACGTCGATGCCGCGCCCGAAGTCGCCGCCGGCCGCGCGCCGCGCCGCCGTGCCGAGCCGGTCCAGGGGCCGCAGCACCGTGTACCGCAGCAGGATCGACACCGAGACGAGGGTCAGCACGAACACCACCAGGACGGCCGTGACGATCAGGTTGCGCCACAGCCGCGCGGTCTCCAGGGCCGCCTCGGCCCGCGCCTGCCCGCGGTCCAGGTCGCGCTCCTGCGCGGCCAGCGCCCGGCGGATCCCGTCGAACAGCTCCTTGCCCCGCGCGGCCTGCGCCGGGGTGACCGTGCCCGCGCCCCGCTCGGCGACCGCCGCCGCCATCGGCTCCGCGTAGTCCTCGCGCCACGACGCGGCGCCCCGCAGCACCGCGTCGAGGCCGCCGATCAGCCCGGTGCCCCCCAGCGCACTCCGCAGCCGGGCGACCGAGGCCGTCTCCTCGGCCACACCCCGCCGGTAGGGTTCGAGGAACTCCGGCCGCCCGCTCAGCACGTACCCGTGCAGCCCGGCCTCCTGGTCGAACAGCGCCGTGCGCAGCCGGTGGAACGCGAGCACCCCTGGGAAGATCTGCCGGGTCACCTGGTCGGTGGCCTGGCTGGTGGCGCTCAGCGCCCAGGTCATCAGCCCGGCCGACACGGCCAGCAGTACGGCGAGACTCCCCAGCGTGACCGTGAACCAGGCCCGCGTGCTCAGCCGCCGCCACCGCGCCACCGGAACCCCGCCGGATCCCTGCACACCACCCTCCTCAGCGTCCTCACCGGTTGACCGACCCTATCCGGATTTTCCCCTTTCAGTCCTGGCCACGGCACCGCCTGGCGGTGGCGCGGCGCATCCCCCTATCCGGGGATGGCCGGATCCCGGCGGGGCGTCCATAGTCATGAATGGCGAACCCCGGCCGTCCCGACTGAAGCCGGGTAAAGATCGAGCAAGACGAATCCCTTGATTTCACGCTTCAGGGGGCCCACAGTGGATTTCCGTGCGGCCGTTCCCGGGGGGGAACCCACATTGAGCGGGTCACGACCGGTATGACCACCGACACGAAACCGGAACGGGCCGGCGGGCAGCCGGCCAGGCGCGGGAGAAGGCTGCCCGCCGCCGTCCTCGTCCTCATCGTCCTCGCCACCCTCGTCGACCTGCTCGGCGCCGTGTGGCCCGCCGCGGTGACGCGGCTGATCCCGACCGGCCTCGCTCCGGTCGCCGCTCTGACGGCGCTGGTGCTGCTCGCGCACCGCCTCCACGCGCGGCTGCCCGCCCTCGCCGGGTTCGTCCTGCCGCTGGTGCTGGTCAACGCGGTGCTCTCCGCGATCGAGGTGCCCGGCCACCTCGGGCCGGCGGAGCGGACCGCGGCGATGGACACCGCCCTGCGCGTGCTGTGGGCCCTGTTCATGCTCTACCTCGTCGGCAAGGTGCTGCTGCTTCGCCGGTTCGCCCGCCGCGCCTACCCGGCGGGGGACCGGGTGCCCGACCCGATGACCCCACTGCCCTCGCAGGAGAAGGACCTGGAGAAGCTGGCCGCCCTCGTCGCCCCGGCCGGGGACGAGGCCGGGCGGGTGGTGCCGCTGCGCGGGCGCTGGGGCGAAGGCAAGTCGTTCCTGCTGCGGCTGCTCAAGGAACGCTGGGACCCCGACCCGGGCGCGCCCGCCCTGGTGATCGTGGACGTGTGGCAGCAGGAGACCGAGGCGGACCTCCAGGTCAGCATCATCGAGGCCGTGCTGAGCCACCCGAGCTACCTGCGGGACCTGCGCTGGTGCCGCATCCCGGTCTCCTTCCTGTTCGCCCGGCCGGTCGCGGGCCTGCGCGACTCGGTGCGCAGCGTCCAGTTCAGGATGCTGGAGAGCCGCGCCGGCAACCTGGAGGCCGAACTGCAGCTGCCCCGGGTCAGCTGGCAGGGACTGTTCGAACGCCTCACCCAGAGCGGGGCCCGCTGCCGCACCGTGATCGCCCTGGACGAGGCCGACCGCGCCACCCCGACCGTGACGCAGGCCGCGCTGACCCTCGCCCGCCGCTCCGCCGACAGCCCCCGCGTCACCGTCCTGCTGCCCTACATCCAGCCGCTGATCAGGTACAAGGCGTTCAACCCGCTGCTGCCCACCCTCCCGGACCTGGCCTCGTCCATGCAGGCCGTGCTGTACGAGGAGGCCATGGCCCCCGGCGGCCTGGCCGCGGCCGGTCACGGCCCCGACGGCGACGGCTCGATCCTGGACATGATCAAGAGGAGCAACTCCGGGTGGCGGGCCGCCGTCAAGGACATGCCGGGGGAGCAGATGCGGCTGGAGCCCACCGGCGCCGGCGAGGTCCTGCCGTGGCTGCTGGCCGCGACCTTCGCCTCGGCCGGGCCGGAGCGGCGCCAGATGCTCCAGGCGAGGTTCGAGGAGAAGTACCTCGGCCCGGCCGGGCTGCGGATAGCCCCGCCCGGCGCCGACGACCTCGCCGCCATGCTGGGGATCCTCGTACGGGTCCGGGACATCGTGGAGCACAAGCTCCTGCACGAGAAGCCGCTGTCCGCGCGGACCCACGAGGAGCTCGGCACGGCGATCCGCCAAGGACTGGAGCGCTGGCACAGCCGGCTGGCGACGGTCCCGCCGCTGCGCATCCTGGAGGGACGCCTGCACGAGGTGTTCTACGCCGCGGGCACGCCAGCCCGCCCGTGCGATCCCCGGGTGGTCGCCACCCTGGCACTGGCCGCCTACGACGTCGCCGCGCTGATCCACGGCGCCACTTTGGAGGGGTAGACGATGACCCATCCGCCTGCCGGACCCGGGGACGGTGCGGCGCCGCGGGCCGGGGTCCCGGCCGACGAGTCCGCCCAGCGGCTGGTGCCGCTGCGCGCCGCGACCTCCAAGGAGGTCTCCACCAGCGAGTCCGCGCCGCTGCCCGCCGAGTCCGCGCCCAGCGACCAGCAGACCTTCGCGGAGCTGTACGAGGACAGGCTCCGCGACATCTGGAGGGCGGTCCACGGCACCACCCCCGACGCCGTCGTCGGCGCGGACGCGGAGGGATGGCTGCTGGTCAGGGACGCGGTGTTCGCCGCCGGTTTCCTGTCCACACTGACCGAGGCCGTCCTGCGGCGCAGCATGGAGTCCGCCGCCGGGGACGAGCCGCTCGACGGCGACGCCGACATCGTGGAGCTCCAGGTCGCCTCGGTCACCGAGAACATGCCGGAGGCGATGCTGGAGAGGTTCATGCGCGGGCCGCTCGCCGCCACCGTGGAGCGACTGGAACGGCAGGGCGCCACGCGGGAGCAGGTGGCGGACATCATCCTGCGGCCGCTGCGCAGGGTGGTCGGCCGCCCCGGGGCCACCGTCCTGTCCATGCACCTGCTCGGCTACGTGCAGGCGCAGCGGAACCGCACCCTCGCCTACTACCTCACCGTGGCCATCATCGCCGACATGCTCGGGGAGTCCGCCGACCCGGAGTCCTCCGTCGCCTCGGTCATCGCCTACCACTGCGCCGTGCGCGGGGTGTGGCGGCTGGTCGCCGAGGACGAGGTGCGGTT
Source organism: Sphaerisporangium aureirubrum (assembly GCF_042658925.1). NCBI lineage: Bacteria > Bacillati > Actinomycetota > Actinomycetes > Streptosporangiales > Streptosporangiaceae > Sphaerisporangium > Sphaerisporangium aureirubrum. The sequence continues at coordinate 48,502 of NZ_JBHSRF010000018.1, read as the reverse complement.
CGAGGGCCGCGCGCGCCGGTTCGTCTCCACCAACACCACCAACCTCGCCACCGAGATGTGGAAGCTCATCGAGGCGGTGCAGCTCGGCGGCGAGCCGGGGGAGGCCCAGCACAACGTCGTGCGGAACCTCAAGACGATCGCGGCGGTCACCAAGGAGGCCCCGGCGGTCGAGGACGGCGACGCCACCACCCTGCTGGAGGCGCTCGGCGTGCCGGCCTCCCCGCCGCAGGCCGCGCTCGCGGTGATCCGCACCATCGGCATCGGCGTGGCCGACCTGTGGAGCGACGACCTGCTGGACCAGGCGCGGCTGCTGTCCACCGGCGCGGTCGCCGCCGCGACCATGGACGAGGCCGACCGCATGCCCGCGGCCTTCTTCAACGCCGGGGTGACCCTGCTGCAGAGCCCGCAGCGGGAGAGCGCCCCCGTGATCTGGGCGCGGATGGTGCTCAACCTCCTCGGCATGCGGTGGGCGCTCGCGGAGGACGACGCGCTGGAGGCGTTCATCGCGGGGGACGGGCTGGACTGCGCGGTGAACCTCCTCGGCAGCGCCGTGGAGCACCGGCGGCACGTCCGGGACCGGCCGATGCCGCCGGAGGTGCTGACGGTCGCGGGGCTCGTCCTCGGGCTGCAGGCCGTGATGCCCGACCGTCCGCAGAACCGCCTGAAGCTGTCGAGGATCTCCGGCTCGGGCCGCATCCTGGAGATCGCGCCGCTGCGGTTCACCGATCCGCGGCAGCTGGCGGCCGCCGTCGAGGCGGCGCTCACGACGCTGCGCGTGACGACCGGCGGGACCTGGCAGGACGACGCCGGCGCGCTGCTCGACACGGCGCGGACCGTGCGCTGGACGTTCGAGGATCTGCTCGACCGCCCGACGTGGCCCCTGGCCGCCCGCCTCACGGAGCTGGTCGCCATGCGGGCCGACGCCGGGAAGGTGTTCCTGGAGGTCTACGCCGAGTACGCCCAGCCGTACGACGACCCGTACGGCACCGGCCCGCTGGTCCGGGCGCGCATGCTGCCCACGCGCCAGTGGGGGGAGCGCTGCGCCCGCCTGCTCGGCACCGTCCCCGACTCGATGGTCGGGGCGCTGCGCAGCTTCAGCATCTGAGGCTCAGGCCTCGCCGGGGCGGGGCTCGATCAGTTCCATGGCCACCTGGAGGGCGGCCTCCTTGCGCTCCTCGTCGCTGATCTTGTCGTCGTTGAGGACGAAGACGGCGCCGTGCAGGGCGAACAGGGCCATGGAGGAGCGCAGGCGCTTGGTGACGGGGTCGCCCTCGTCCCACAGCACGCCGATCATGCTGACCATCAGGTCGCGCATCTTGCCGACCTTGGGGTTCTCGCGCAGCGCGGTCTGGTTGCGCTCCATGAACCTCATGAACGCCTGGTGGTGGCTGCCGAACAGCTCCTCGGCGTACCGCCGGACGAACTCCCGCCGGGTCTCGATGGTGCGCGGCTGGTCCTGCGCCCACTTGACCAGCCGTTCGATCGCCGCCTGCCGCTCCTCGCTGAGGCTGGCGATGATGTCGTCCTTGGTCTTGAAGTGGTAGTAGAGGGCGGCTTTGGTGACACCGAGGGCCTCGGCGATCTCGCGCAGTGACGTCGCCTCGTAGCCCTGTTCGGTGAACAGGCGCAGGGCGATCTCCTGGATGCGGGTTCGCGTGTCGGTCGTTTCCCTCATGTCTCCCCAGACGTTTCCTCGGGCCACTATTTGACTTGACGGTCGGCAAGTAAGGCCCCTACCGTTGCACTATACTAACTTACCGGTCGTCAAGTAAGTCCAGCTTTCCGCACGACCTGGGCAGCACCAAGGGGGCACAAAGAAAATGACGGAAACCGAAGCCGAGGCGGTTCCCGGCAGGCGGCGGGAGGTCATGCTGGTCCTTCCGGGCCTGATGCTGGCCGTGATCCTGGCCATGCTCGACAACATGATCGTCGGCACCGCGCTTCCACGCATCGTGGGTGAGCTCGGCGGCCTGGCCCACCTGTCGTGGGTCGTCACCGCCTACGTCCTGGGCACCACGGTGTCCACCCCCATCTGGGGCAAGATCGGTGACCTGTACGGCCGCAAGAACATCTTCCTGGCGTCGATCATCATCTTCCTGATCGGCTCGGTGCTGTGCGGCATGGCGGGCTCCGCCATGTTCGGCGGCACCGGCGGGGGCATGGGCGAACTGATCGCCTTCCGCGCCCTGCAGGGCCTCGGGGCCGGCGGCCTTCTGGTGAACGCCATGGCGATCATCGGCGACCTGGTGCCGCCCCGCGAGCGCGGGCGCTACCAGGGCATCATGGCCGCCATGATGTCGCTCGCGATGATCGCGGGCCCGCTGGTCGGCGGCTTCATCACCGACCACCTCAGCTGGCGCTGGGCGTTCTACGTCAACCTGCCCATCGGCGCCGTCGCGTTCGTGTGGCTGGTGTTCCGGCTCCACCTGCCGAAGTACCGCACCGAGCACCGCATCGACTGGCTGGGCGCCGGCCTGCTCGGCGTGGGCATCACCGCGCTGGTCCTGATCACCACCTGGGGCGGCACCGAGTACGACTGGGCCTCCCCGCAGATCATCGGCCTGGCCGCGGTCGCGGTGATCACGCTGGTCCTGTTCATTCCCGTGGAGCGCCGGGTCGCCGAGCCGATCCTGCCGCTGCACGTCTTCAAGGACCGCAACTTCACCCTCATCTCGCTGGTCGGCTTCCTGCTCGGCTTCGCGATGTTCGGCGCGATCAACTTCCTGCCGCTGTTCCAGCAGACCGTCCAGGGGGCCTCGGCCACCAACTCGGGCCTGCTGCTCCTGCCGATGATGGCCGCGATGATGGTCGTCTCGCTGTTCGTCGGCCAGGCCATCACCAGGACCGGCCGCTACAAGATCCACCCGGTGATCGGCGGCGTGCTCATGGTGATCGCCATGTGGCTGCTGTCGCTCCAGGACGTCAACACCCCGAGCTGGCAGACCGGCGTGTTCATCGCGGTGCTCGGGCTCGGCATGGGCTTCCTCATGCAGACCACGATGCTCATCGCGCAGAACAGCGTCGAGCAGAAGGACCTCGGCGTGGCCAGCAGCGCCTCCACGTTCTTCCGCTCCATCGGCGGCTCGTTCGGCGTCTCGATCTTTGGGGCCATCTTCAACCACCACCTCACCGCCAACCTCACCGACAAGCTCGGCTCGCAGGCCGCGTCGCTGGCCGAGGGCGGCGGCGGGCGCCTGGACCCGACGTCCCTCTCGCAGCTGCCGGCGCAGGTGCGCGTCGGGTTCCTGGAGTCGCTCGCCTCGTCGATCTCCAGCGTGTTCTTCTGGGCGATCCTGTTCGCGGTGGCGGTTCCGCTGCTCGCCGCGTTCGTCAAGGAGGTCCCGCTGCGCGGCGGCCCGGTCTCCCCGTCCGGCGAGGACGACGACCAGGGCCGGGCCCAGCAGGTCCTGGCGGCGCTCGACTGAGCGTGCCGTCCTGACCCGAGGCCGTCCGGTGGCCGTGATCCCTCCCGGGGTCACGGCCACCGTCGTGTCCGGGTACCCAAGGGGTAGTAGCGTCAGCTCATGAGAGTCGGCGTTCTGGACATCGGTAGCAACACGGTCCACCTCCTGGTGGTCGACGCCCACCGGGGCGCGCAGCCGCTACCCGCCTTCTCCCACAAGGCCGAGCTGCGCCTGGCCGAGCACCTGCACGACGGCAACACCCTGTCGCCCGACGGCGAGCGCAGGCTGCGCAAGTTCATCGAGGACTCGCTGCGCATCGCCGAGGACAAGGGCGTGGAGGACGTCATGGCCTTCGCCACCTCCGCGGTCCGCGAGGCGGTAAACGGCGAGGAGGTGATCGCGGGCCTGCGGTCGGCCACCGGCGTGGACGTCCAGGTGCTCTCCGGGCGCGAGGAGGCGCGGCTCACGTTCCTCGCGGTGCGGCGGTGGTTCGGCTGGTCCTCCGGGCGGCTGCTCGTGCTGGACATCGGCGGCGGCTCCCTGGAGATCGCCTCGGGCATGGAGGAGGCGCCGGACGTCGCGGTGTCCCTGCCGCTCGGCGCAGGGCGGCTCACCCGCGAGTGGTTCGCCGCCGACCCGCCGTCCGCCAAGGAGGTCCGGGCCCTGCGCAAGCACGTCCGCGCCGAGATCGGCCGGATCGTCGGCGACGTCGTCAGGCACGGCCGGGCCGACCACGCGGTCGCCACCTCCAAGACGTTCCGCCAGCTCGCCAGGATCGCCGGCGCCGCGCCGTCCGGCGAGGGCGCGTACGTCAAGCGCACGCTGACCAAGGAGGACCTGTCCCGCTGGACCGAGCGGCTGGTCACCATGACCCACGCCGAACGGGCCGCCCTCCCCGGCGTCTCGGCCGGCCGCGCCCCCCAGCTCGCCGCGGGGGCCGTCGTCGCCGACGCCACCATGGACCTGTTCGACGTGCCGTCCTTGGAGATCTGCCCCTGGGCCCTGCGCGAAGGCGTCATACTTCGCCGTCTGGACACGATGCCGGGCTCCTGACCGCCCCGCGCCACGCGTCCCCCCAGTCGCACCCGAACCACTGTCCCACCTGCTGAAACCAAGGTGTGAGCGTGCCCGTCGCGGGCACGTGAGGCCCATACACAAGAGAAGAGGAGGACGGGCGATGATGGCGATCATCGGCACGGTCTACACACTTCTGGCCGTCCTGATGCTCGTGACCCTGGCACTGGTACTGGTCGCCGTGCTCACCTTGATCACTCTGGCCCTCCTGGCCTCCAACACCAACCCGGAGCCCGGCCCGGAGGCCGAACCTCACACGGCCACCGAGCCGCAGCCGGCCGCCGAGCCACGGGTGACCATCGCACCGCGGGCACCCGCCGAGCCACGTATGGCTCCCGGCCCGCAGGTGGCGTTCGAGCTGGTAGTGCCTGCCGAGCCACGCGTGGCCGTCGATCCAGGGGTTCCCGCCGAGCCTCGCGTGGCGATCGAGCCACGGGTGGCCGCGGGGCCGGATCCCGCGGCCGTGCCCCACGTGGCCGCGGGGCCGGATCCCGCCGTCGTGCCTCAGGTGCCCGCCGGGCCGCGCCGTGATCCGGTGCGTCCGGCCTCGGCGCCCCGGCCGGACTTCCTCCCGCACACCGCGGCCGAGCACCGCAAGGACGCGGCGTCGCACGCGGCTCCAGGGTCACTGTGGGCAGGGGCGGCACCCTGGCCGGCGTCCCAGCTGCTGGGCCTGAAGTACGTGCCGAGGCGCTCCCGGCCGGTCGTCCCGCCGACGCAGCGGTAGGCCCGCCCGCCTCGCGCGAACGCCCCGGTGGCCGGGACGGGTGCTCGGCGGGAGGGGTGCCGTACGCCATGACTGCGATCACGGGCGGCACACCGCCGACCAGGGCGGACGTCACGTGACCCGGTCGCGCTCTTGACGGGGGGCTGTCTCCGCGTGACCGTCGGGGTCCGGATCCATCCGACCGTCCCCGGCGAAGGAGCCCCCATGCCGTCACGGCTGGACTCTCAGCACGTCTGTGACCGCGTGCCGTCCGCGAGCCGACAGGGGGCGGCGACATGACGGACCGGACAGGAGGCGCCGGTCGCCCGCGGAGCCGGTTCACGCGTACGGCCCTGGCCGTGGCGCTGACGGCGGCCGTGTCGGCGTTCCCCGCCCCCGCGGCCGCCGCGCCGTCCGGGCCGGTCCCGGCGCCTGCCCGGGTACGGGCCGCGACGCACTCCACCGGGGACGCGGCGGGCTCGCCCGCGGCCGGTCGTGCCCACGGCGCGGCGGGGACGAGCCTGCGGTGGACCGCCTGCGCCGGGGTGGACGATCCCGCGTTGCGGTGCGCGTCGGTGCGGGTGCCGCTGGACCACCGGCGCCCGCACTGGAGGGCGATCTCGATCGCGATCTCCCGGCTGCCCGCCACCGACCCCGCCCGGCGGCGGGGCGTGCTGCTCACCACCGGCGGCGGCCCTGGCGGCCCCGGGGTGCCGCTGCCGGTGAGCCTGGCGCCCTTCTTCTCCGGCGACGTCCGCGCCCGGTACGACCTGATCGGCTTCGACATCAGGTTCGCCGAGCGCAGCACGCCGATCGGATGCGGGCAGCCCGCCGAGGAGCCGGGCGGCTTCTGGGTGCGCACCGCGAGGCAGGGGAGCCTCCCGGCCGACGCCGCCGCGGCCCGGCGCTACGCCGAGGACTGCGTGCGCGCGGCGGGCTGGGCCCTGCCGCACGCCACCACGGCGAACGCCGCCCGGGACATGGACCTCATCCGGGCGGCGCTGGGCGAGGAAAGGATCTCCTACATCGGCGGGTCGTCCGCGGGGATGCTCGGGGCCGCCTACGGCACCCTGTTCCCGCACCGGGTGGACCGGTTCGTCCTGGACAGCCCGGTGTACGGGGACATCGCGTGGCGGGCCTTCGAACTGTCCCGCACCCCGGCCATGGAGGCCGGGATGGCCGCCTTCGCCGCCTGGACCGCCGAACGGGACTCCGCCTACGCGCTGGGCGGCACACCGGCCGAGGTGACCGCCGCGGTCACCCGCCTGCTCGACCGGGCCGCGAGCGCGCCGATCGTCATCGCCGGCCACCCGTGGACGGCGGGTGAGCTCGGCTACCTGCTGGTGGCCGCGGTCTACTACGACCGGTACTTCGGCCTGATCGCCGCCGCGCTCTCCGCCGTCGCGGCCGGCCGGGAGCCGTTCGTGCCGTTCCCCATCCGCCCGGCGCCCCCGGACGCCACGGTCCCGGTGGACAACCACACCGCCACCAGCACGGCCTACCGCTGCGCCGACGGTCCGTGGCCCCGCGACCCACGCGCCTACCGGCGCGACCTGGACTCCTACACGCGGCGCCATCCGCTGTTCGGCCCGGCCAACGCCAACATCACCCCCTGCGCCTTCTGGCCGCGCCCCGAGGACGGCCCCGTGTCGCTCCGCCACACCCGCGCCCCCGGCGCCCTGGTCCTCGCGGCCCTCCGTGACGCCGCCGTGCCACCGGACTCCAGCCGCGCCGTCGCCGCGCGGATCCGGGGATCCCGCCTGGTCACCGTGGACGCCCAGACCCACGCCCCGTTCCCCTACCAGGGCGACCCGTGCGTCAACGGCGCCGTGAACGACTACCTGGCCACAGGAGTCCTGCCTCCGGCCGACGTCGCCTGCTGAGCCGCCCCGCCGGGGGGTTCAGCGCGACGGGCGGAAGTACGTGCCGGGGGTCTCGCGGCCGGTCACACCGCCGACGCACCGGTAGATGCGCACGCCCTCCTTGAAGGCGTCGGGGCTCGGCGGGAGGACCGACACCATCCACTGCCCGGAGGGGATCGCCCGCGCGGTCCCGGTCCGGGAGCCGAGGAGGACCCGGGCCGAGCAGAGCCTCTTCACGACCGGGTGGGCCTCCAGGTCGGCCAGGTCGAAGGTCATCGCGTCTTTGGGCAGGGGGGCGATGGCGAACGTCTCCCAGACGTGGCTCTCCTCGCAGGCGCGCCGCCGCACCGACACCGCCCCGGTGATGGCGACGATGCCGCCCCAGCACTCGGCGTCCCGCCCGCAGGCCGCGCCCGCGCCGGTGACCGCGGTGGCCGGGCAACTCGCCGTGGTGACGGGCACCCCGCCGAGCGTGCCCGCCGGATCACCCGTTCGCCCCCCGCCCGAAGCGGACGGCGCCGGATCGGACCCGGATCCCGTCCCCGGCGCGCCGGAGGCCCCGGGCGGCCCCGCGGTGCCGGTCCCCGGGTCGCCGCTCTCGAACCACGCGATGGTGACGCCGATCACCAGCAGCAGCGCGAAGACCCCCGCGAGCACCCCGTACAGCTTGGTGTGCCCAGGCCGCGGCACAGGAGGCACAGGCGGACGCGTGATCTCGCTCCGGCTGATCGGCCCCGAACCCCGCCCCCCGGCCCCCGGCACCCCGTCACGACGACCTCCAGGCCCGGTCACCTGCCCCCGCGGCCCCTGCTCGACGCCCCCCGCCCACCCGCCGGGGACACCCCCGGGACGCCCACCCGGCCCGCCGCTCCGGCCACCCGGCCCTACGGCCCGGCCGTGACCGTCCGGCCCGGCGGCCTGGCCGCCGGACCCGTATCCCTGGCCGCCGGACCCGTATCCCTGGCCGCCGTCCCCGGGCCTGCCGCCCGATCCACCGGGGCCACCCGGCCCGGTGACCTCCACCGGGCCCGCGCCCCTGCCGTGCCTGCCCCGCCCGCTCGGCCCGGTCGAGCCTGCTCCCTGACCGGGTCCCGTGGCGTCGGGGACGAACCCGGCGGGCGCGGATCCGCGCGACCCGGGGGAGGCGTACGGCGACGCGGGCGGCCCCGCCGCATGGGCCGGGGGACCGGAGGGGCCCGGCGAGAACGAAGGGGACACCGGGGGATGGGGAAGCGAGGGGGACGCGGGAGCGTAGGGACCGGAGGATCCGTGCGCGTAGCCGTCCGCGCCGGGAGAGGAAGGGCCGGCGGCGGGGGTGTACGGGCCCGAGGACCCGTGGGAGTGGCCGTCGGGAGAGGCGGGAGTGCGGGAGCCCGAGCCGGATTGGATCAAGGCCTCGGCGGGGACGGCGGAGAGGGCGTCGCGAAGAGCGGCGGCCGAGGGGAGGCGGTCGCGCGGGTGGGTGGCCAGGCCGGCGCGCAGGACGGCGGTCAGCTGGGGCGGGACCCCGGGGATCTCGGGCACGGGGAGCCGGTGCAGCGCCATGATCATGGCGACGTTGACGACCCCGCTCTCCGGGAAGCGCGGCGGACGGCCGTTGAGCAGCGCGTACAGCGTCGCCGCCAGCGAGTACACGTCCCCGGCGGGGCTCGGCTCGGCCAGCTCGAACGCCTCGGGCGGCCCGAAGGCCGGGGTCAGCGACTCCCGGGTGACCGACACCTCGCCCTCGGCGTGCGCGGTCGCGGCCAGCCCGAAGTCCGACAACGCGACCATGCCGTACCTGTTGATCAGGATGTTGGCGGGCTTGACGTCACGGTGCAGCACCCCGGCCGCGTGCGCGGCGGCCAGCGCGTCGGCGATCCGCACCCCGATGTCCCGCACCTCGGCGGCGGGCAACGGCCCCCGCTCCCGCAGCCGGTCCGACAGCGACCCGCCCGGGCACAGCTCCAGCACCATGTAGGGCCGCCCGTCCCCGAGCACCCCCGCGTCGTAGACGTGCGCCACGTGCGGATGCCCCGACAGCGCCCCCGCCGAGCTGACCTCCCGCATGAACCGCCGCCGGTCCCGCTCGGAGACCAGCACCCGGTTGTCCACCTTGAGCGCGACCTCGCGCCGCACCGCGAGCTGCCGGGCCCGGTACACGACCCCGAACCCCCCTTGCCCCAGGATCCCGAGCATCTCGTACCCCGGCACCCCGGGTGCCCCCGGCTCGGTCACCTGTCGCCCTCCTCGCTGTCCGCGAGCGGCAGACTACCGGAATGATCCCATCCGTATTCCCCTTTAGATCACCATTTGGGAGTGCGGGGACACGGGACGGTCCCCGGGAACCGGGCGGCTCCCGGGGACCCGGACGCCCCGGCGGCGGGCGGGGTCAGTGCGAGCCGGAGAGCTCGATGTCCTGGACGCGGGGGTCGCCCTCGTCGGCGGTGTAGTCGGCAGGGCGGGTGGCGTCGGCGCCTTCGGGGGACTTGGCGGCGCGGGCGATCAGGGTGGCGACGACGGCCACGGCCAGGTTGACGGCCAGGGCCAGGAAGCCGGCGTAGATGGTGATCTTGGTGTCGAAGCCGAGTTTGGCCAGAGGGAAGGCGGAGCCGCCGAAGTGCTCGTGTTTGATGACGGGGTTGGAGATGTTGTAGAGCATCAGCATGCCCGCGCCCATGCCGGCGGCCCAGCCGGCGATCAGGCCGACGCGGTGGAACCAGCGGGTGAACAGGCCGAGGGCCACCGAGGGCAGGGTCTGCAGGATGATCACGCCGCCGATGAGCTGCAGGTCGATGGAGAACTGCGGGTCGATGAGCAGGATCACCAGCACCGCGCCGACCTTCACCACCAGTGAGGTGACCTTGCTGACCGCCGCCTCCTGCGCGTCGGTGGCGTCCGGCTTGATGTACTCCTTGTAGATGTTGCGGGTGAACAGGTTGGCGGCGGCGATGGACATGATCGCGGCGGGCACCAGCGCGCCGATGCCGATCGCGGCGTAGGTCACCCCCGCCAGCCAGTCGGGGAACATCTTGTCGAACAGCAGCGGCACCACCGTGTTGGCGTCGGTCTTGCCGTCGGCGGTGATCGGTTTGATCCCGGCCGCGATCGCCATGTAGCCGAGCAGCGCGATCAGGCCGAGCAGCAGGCTGTAGGCGGGCAGCGCGGCCATGTTGCGCTTGACGACGCCCCGGTTGCGCGCGGCCAGCACGCCGGTGACGCTGTGCGGGTACAGGAACAGCGCCATGGCCGAGCCGAGGGCCAGCGTGACGTACTGCAACTGGTTGCCGGAGTTCAGCAGCCACCCGTCGCCGGGCGCGGGGGTCGAGGCGAACTTGTCCCGGCCCGCGTCGAAGATCGCGTCCCAGCCGCCGAGCCGGGTGGGGATGTAGATGATCGCGATCAGGATCACGATGTAGATCAGCGTGTCCTTCACGAAGGCGATCAGCGCGGGGGCGCGCAGCCCGGACTGGTAGGTGTAGGCGGCCAGGATGGCGAAGGCGATGATGAGCGGCAGGTCGCCGGTCACGCCCATCGTCTTCAGCACGGCCTCGATGCCGACCAGCTGCAGCGCGATGTACGGCATGGTGGCCACCAGGCCGGTGATCGCGATCAGCAGGGCCAGGGTGGGGGAGCCGAAGCGGGCGCGCACGAAGTCCGCGGGGGTGACCATGCCGTGCACGTGCGCCACCGACCACAGCCGGATCAGCACCAGGAACACCAGCGGGTACACGATGACGGTGTACGGCAGCGCGAAGAAGCCCGTCGCCCCGGCGCCGAACAGCAGCGCGGGCACGGCCACGAAGGTGTACGCCGTGTAGAGGTCGCCGCCCACCAGGAACCACGTGACCCACGAGCCGAACTTGCGCCCGCCGAGGCCCCACTCGTTCAGGCTGGCCAGGTCGTCGGGGCGGCGCCAGCGGGCCGCGACGAACCCCATGCCGCTGACGAGCACGAACAGGACGGTGAAGACGACGATCTCCACGATGTGGTCGCTCATCGCCCGCTCCTCCCGCCCATGCGGTACACGATCGTCGTGCAGCCGACGCCGATGACGATGAACGCGAGCTGGAGCCAGTAGAACAACGGGAACCCGAACAGCCGGGGATTCTCGGAGTTGTACAGGGGGGTTATCAACGGGACGACGATCGGCAGGAGCAGGAGCCAGTTCCACCGGCTGCGGTCGCTGCGTTCCGGACGCTGGTCGCTGGGCGGCGTGGTCAACGCGTTCTCCTCGGTATCAGTGTGGCTTAACAGCTCTGTTGAGACTGTTGAGCCTGGTCAACCGGATGGGCGAAGCGTAATTTCGTTCGGTCCGTGTCAAGCTCACCAATCGCCGAACGGCCTTGTCGGCGCGGTGAGCGGCCCCCGCGGGCCGGGTGGTCAGCCGGTCACGTGCCGCAGCACGACCGCCGACGGATGGGCCGGGTCGTGGAACACCTCCTGCTCCACCGGGACCGACTCGCGGCCGGTGGCCAGAGGCTCCCCTGTGCCGAGGTTACGCGCCAGCCGCGGGTAGGCGCCGCCCGCCACCTGCACCCGCACCCGGTGGCCGCGCTTGAAGCGGTGCGCGATCGGCCACAGCTCCACCTCGGCCCGGCGCACGCCGTCCTCGCCGCCGGCGGGCGCGCCGGGGGCCATCCGCCGCACCCCCTCGCACACGTTGAGCGACGTGCCGTCGGGGTGCACGTCGCAGACCCGGACCACCAGGTCGGCGTACCCGGTGCCGGTGCGCACGTACATCTCGGCGGTGACCGGCCCGATCACGTCCAGGTCCTCCCGCAGCACCTCCCCGGTGTACACCAGCACGTCGGGGCGCCGCTCCAGGCGGCGGTTGTCCCTCGGCGCGGAGTTGCCGAGCAGGGTGGGCCCGCCCATCACCGGCGTCGGGCTGGCCGGGTCGAAGCGGAACAGGTCCGGTTCGCCGTCGGCGGGGCCGCCGGGCCCGAGCCCGTGCCCCGCCTGCAGGTGCCAGCGCTGTTCCCGCGAGCCGGGTATCGGCCAGTCGGCGTAGTCCCGCCACTCGCCGGCGCCGGTGACGTACACCCGCACCGGGCTCTCCCGCAGGTCGGAGCTGTCGCCGAGCAGGTGGGCGCGGAACCACGCGAGGGCGTCCAGGGTGGCGAGCCGGCCGTGGCGCACGTCGGCGTGGTGCCAGGGGCCGATGGTGAGGTGCGGCTGCCGTCCCGCCGCGCGCATCGCCGCGTAGTCCTGCAACTGCCACGGCAGGAACACGTCGTACCAGCCGCCGGTCATGGTGACCGCCGCGTCGACCTCGCCGACGGTGGCCGAGTGGTCGCGCTTCTTCCAGAACGGCGCGTCGGGGTCGGCGTGGTGGGTGAGCACCTCCTGGAAGAACGGCAGGCGGCGCCCGGTGGCCAGCACGTCGAACTCGCCGACCGGCCGGTCCGACGACACCGCCCGCCGGGTGCGGCGCGGCGCGAAGAACACGGCCGCGCCGCTGAGCGGGCCGTTCATCATGGACGTCAGCGTGCTCCAGCTGAGCGTGGCCTCCAGCGCGAACGAGCCGCCGACGTAGGCGGCGTCGCGCAGCTGCGAGGCGGTGACCTGCGTGGCCATCGCCTTCAGGTCGGGCCCGGCGTAGGGCGCGATGCCCCAGTGGGCGTGGCCGAGGTAGCTCGGGCCGTGCAGGGCGAAGCTGCCGCCGTACCACGGCTGGGCGCGCATCCACTCGATGGTGGCGAGCCCGTCGTCCTGCTCGTCCAGCGGCGAGGCCACGCCGCCGGAGCCGAAGCCGCCGCGGCAGCTCTGCAGGATCACCTGGAACCCGTGGCGCGCGAACGCCCTGCCGTAGGCCAGCCCGAACATGCCGCGCCTGCCGTACGGCGAGCGGACCAGCACCGTCGGCGCCCGGCCCGCCCCGACCGGGATGTAGCGGTCGGCGAGAAGGACGACCCCGTCGGGCATCGGCACCCGCATGTCCCTGTGGACGAGCACCTTGTAAGGAACCCGAGCCATGCGCGCCCCCTCTAGCCGGAGGATCACTCCGATTGCGTTGTAAGCAGCGCTTTACTCGCGAGTAACATTCTAGTGCTAGAATCGCCCGGCCGCTGTGACGGGCGTCACCCTGGGGTTTGCCCGGCGACACCACACGTCACTCCCGCGCCACCCCGCATCACCCCGGCCCCACCCCGGCGCGCCGCGCGGGCACCCCGAAGCGGTGGCGTCGCGCTCGCGGGCCCGCTAGCATTCACCACATGCGATCCATCTCGCCCGCTCAGTGGTGGCGCTGCTCATAGGCGGCGCGGACTTCGCATGTTTTCCAACGGCCGCCCCGGAGGCGGCCTTTTTCGTGCTCGCCCGGGGCTTCACCGATCACATGATCATTTAGATCGGCGATCAAGAAGGGCGAGTGCAAGGTGAACACGAGCGGATACACCACCGCGGGCGGCGTCGGCGTCGAAGTGACGACGGCGGACGTGCCCGAATCGGTGCTGGAGGAGGTCGTGGCCTCCCTCGGTGAGCGCCGCGGCGGCGTGCTCTCCTCCGGCATGGAGTACCCCGGCCGCTACAGCCGGTGGCACCTGGCCTACGCCGACCCGGTGCTGGAGATCGTCGCCCGGGGCCGAGTCATCGGCGCCAGGGCCCTCAACGACCGCGGCCGGGTCGTGCTCCCGGTCGTCACCTCCTGCCTGCTCGCCGCGGGCAAGCCCACCTGCGAGCCGACCGCCGACCACGTCGAGGTGCACGTCCCCGAGTCGGAGGAGATCCTCCCCGAAGAGATGCGCAGCCGGCGGCCCACCGTCTTCACGGCCATCCGCGAGGTGATCGCCGCCTTCGCCGGCGCCGACGGCCACCTCGGCCTGTACGGCGCGTTCGGCTACGACCTGGCCTTCCAGTTCGAGCCGATCCGCCAGGTGCTGGAGCGGGCCGCCGACCAGCGCGACCTCGTGCTCCACCTGCCCGACCGGATCATGGTCGTGGACCGCAAGCGCGAGACCAGCAAGGAGTACCGCTACGAGTTCACCGTGGACGGCGTCTCCACCCGCGGGCTGCCCCGCACCGGCGACCCCGTGCCGCCGGCGGCCGTGCCGGAGGAGATCCCCCCCGGCCCCGCCACGGGCGGCTACGCCACCGTGGTGGAGGCCGCCAAGGCCAGGTTCCGGCGCGGCGACCTGTTCGAGGTGGTGCCCGGCCAGGTCTTCCACGGGCCCTGCGCCGACCCCGCGGCCTTCTACCGCGCCCTGCGGCAGATCAACCCCGCGCCGTACGAGTTCCTGTTCAACCTCGGCGAGGGCGAGCACTTGGTGGGCGCGTCGCCGGAGATGTACGTACGGGTGCAGGGCGACCGGGTGGAGACCTGCCCGATCTCCGGCACCATCGCCCGCGGCGCCAACCCCGTCGAGGACGCCGAGGCCATACGCACGCTGCTCAGCTCGGTCAAGGAGGAGTCGGAGCTGACCATGTGCACCGACGTCGACCGCAACGACAAGTCGCGGATCTGCGTGCCGGGCACCGTGCAGGTCATCGGCCGCCGCCAGATCGAGATGTACTCCCGCCTCATCCACACCGTCGACCACATCGAGGGCCGCCTGCGCCCCGGCTTCGACGCCCTGGACGCCTTCCTCACCCACATGTGGGCCGTCACCGTCACCGGCGCGCCCAAGACCTGGGCCATGCAGTTCATCGAGGACCACGAGGCCACCGCCCGGCGCTGGTACGGCGGCGCGGTCGGCTACCTCGGCTTCGACGGGTCCATGAACACCGGCCTCACCCTGCGCACCGCGCAGATCCGCGGCGGCGTGGCCACCGTGCGCGCCGGGGCGACCCTGCTGTACGACTCCGACCCGGCCGCCGAGGAGCGCGAGACCGAACTGAAGGCGAGCGCCCTGCTCGGCGCGCTGGCCGCCGTGGGGACGACCGCCGAGCCCGTCGTCGCCGCACCGGCCGAGCGTCCGGGTGAGGGCATGAAGGTGCTGCTGGTCGACCACGAGGACTCCTTCGTCAACACCCTGGCCGACTACTTCCGCCAGCAGGGCGCCGACGTGCTGACCCTGCGGCACGGGTTCCCGCTCGGCATGCTCGACGAGGCCGCGCCCGACCTGGTCGTCCTGTCGCCCGGCCCCGGCTGGCCGTCCGACTTCGGCTGCGCCGCGCTGGTGGACGCGCTGTACGGGCGCGGGCTGCCCGTCTTCGGCGTGTGCCTCGGCCTGCAGGCCATGGTCGAGCAGGCGGGCGGCACGCTGGAACTGCTCGACTACCCCGAGCACGGCAAGCGCGGCAAGGTGGGCCGGGTCGGCGACAGCGCGATGCTGGACGGCCTGCCCGCGGAGTTCACCGCCGCCCGCTACCACTCGCTGCACGCCAAGACCCCCGGCGTGCGGGGCTTCACCGTCACCGCCACCACCCCCGACGGCGCGGTGATGGCCATCGAGGACACCGCCAACCGCCGGTACGCCGTGCAGTTCCACCCCGAGTCCATCCTCACCACCGAGGGCGCCGCCGGCGCGCGCGTCGTCGCCAACGTCCTGCGGCTGTGCCGCACCGAACAGGCCGGCTGAGCAGCGGAGGGGAGGCGGTGCGCCCGCCGGGCGCGCCGCCCCCCGCCACCAGTACCATTGGCGGCCGACGAGAGGGGATTGAGGCGTGGAACTGGTCAGCGAAGTGACGGTGGAACTGGTCAAGCACAGCGCGTCCGACTCGGACGTGGTCTGGGCGGCCCGGGTCTCCACGGCGGGGGAGAAGTCCCTGGACGCCGTGGGCCAGGACGCCGAGCGCGCCAAAGGCTTGATCAACTACCTGATGCGCGACCGCCACGGCAGCCCCTTCGAGCACAACTCCATGACCTTCTTCATCAGCGCCCCCATCCTGGTCTTCCGCGAGTTCCACCGCCACAGGGTCGGGTGGTCGTACAACGAGGAAAGCGGCAGATATCGGGAGCTTCAGCCCGTTTTCTACGTCCCCGGGCCGGATCGGAAGCTCGTCCAGGAGGGCAAGCCGGGACGGTACGTGTTCGTGGAGGGGTCCGCCGAGCAGCACAAGCTGGTGGGGGAGGCGATGGAGCGGTCGTACCGGGAGTCGTACGAGGCCTATCAGGAGATGCTGGCGGCGGGGGTGGCGCGGGAGGTGGCCAGGGCGGTGCTGCCGGTCGGGTTGTTCTCGTCGATGTACGCCACCTGCAACGCTCGGTCGCTGATGCACTTCCTGTCGCTGCGGACCAAGGACGAGCGCGGGGTGGTGCCGAGCTTCCCGCAGCGGGAGATCGAGATGGTGGCGGAGAAGATGGAGGCGTTCTGGGCGGAGCTCATGCCCATCACCCATGCCGCCTTCAACGCCACGGGCCGCGTCGCCCCCTGAGCCGGTCGCCGGGCGGGGCCCGCGAGGGTTGTGCCGTGCGGGGCGGCTATAAGGCGGGCACGACGTAGACCTCGGCGCCGGGGGGCAGGGCGCAGGCCAGGCCGCCGAGGCGGCGGGCGTTCTCGCCGCAGACGAACATGCTGATGTGGCGGCGGATGCCGCCGTACTCGTCGCACAGGCGGCGTTCCAGCTTGGGGTTCACGCGGCGCAGGGTGTGCAGGGCGGCGCCCAGGGTGGGGCAGCTCTCGTCGGAGTCGGCCACGGCGAAGACGCGGACCTCGGTGGCCCCGCTTCCCCAGTGGCCGAGGGCGCTCGGCAGGACGAACGTCACGAGCGTGACGGGCTTGGCCATGGCGGTCAGCGCACCGCCGGCCCGGCGGGGGAGACCGGGGTGCTCCCGGGGGGCGGTCGCCTCGGGCCGGCGGCGTGCGGGAAGCCGGGCATGATCGCCCTTCCTTTCACGGCGGGGAGAGCGGCACGCCCGTCCCCCTGGCTCGGCGTGGTCTCCGCGGCTCGACATGGGTCACCGCTGTGCGGATCGGTGTCATCGTGTCACGTCGCCGCGGAGGCCGCCGGACTCCACGTGATTTGGGTGATCAGTTCGCCCGGAACGTCCGGGATATCGGGTTGATCGGGAGGTCAGATCCTCTCGTGGGAGGTGTCCCGGTGGATGCGCCCCGCCGGCACGCCGCCGTCCCGCAGGCGGCGCACGGTCTCGTCCACCATCCCCGGCGGCCCGCAGACGTAGCACTCGTGCTCGCCGAAGGAGGGGAAGCGCCGTATGACGTCCGGCAGCCGCCCGCGCATGCCGTCGTAGGACGGCTGCTCCGACACCACGGGCACCACGCGCAGCCAGGGGAAGGACGACTCCATCCGGATCAGGTCGCTTAGGTCGTACAGCTCGGCCGCGGTGCGGGCGCCGTAGAGCAGGTGGACGTTGGGGCGGCGGCCCGAGGAGATGACGTGCTCGATGATCGCTTTGAGCGGGGCCAGCCCGGTGCCGCCCGCCACGCACAGCAGGTCCCGTCCGGCGTCGCCGCCGCCGCACGGCGGGACCATGGTGCCGACCGGCGGCCCGACCAGCAGCGAGTCGCCGATCTTGGTGTGCGAGACCAGCGCGTTGCTGACCCAGCCGCCGCCGACGGCGCGCACGTGCAGGCGGATGGTGTTGTCCGGGCGCGGGGCGTTGGCGATCGAGTACGTGCGCCACACCCGCGGCCAGCGCGGGCTCTGCACGTTGACGTACTGCCCGGCGGTGAAGCGCAGGGGGGTCCCCGGGCGCAGGGTGACGATCGCGATGTCGGGCGTGCGCAGCTCGTGGTCGACGACCTCGGCGAGCCACCAGGCGGGGGAGACCCCGGCGTCGGCCTCGGCGGCGTCGATCATCATGTTGGCCGCCGCCGTGTACGCCGCGACCCAGGCCGCCTCCATCTCGGCCGACCACATGTCCGCGGCGAACCTCCTGATGGTGGCGAGCAGGGCGTTGCCCACGGCGGTGTAGTGCTCGGCGAGCACGCCGTACTTGCGGTGGTCGCGGCCCAGCTGCCCGAGATAGGGCGTGAGGCCGTCGGGGCTGTCGATGCTCCAGACGATGCGGGTCAGCGCGTTGAACAAGCGCTCGCGCTGGACGTCCATGGCGGGGGGGAACATGCCGCGAAGGTGAGGATTCTCCGCGAACAAGCGCCCGTAGAAGTAGGCCGTGGCCTTCGCCATGACCGG
The DNA here is from genome assembly GCF_042658925.1 of Sphaerisporangium aureirubrum. Lineage (NCBI taxonomy): Bacteria > Bacillati > Actinomycetota > Actinomycetes > Streptosporangiales > Streptosporangiaceae > Sphaerisporangium > Sphaerisporangium aureirubrum. The sequence goes on along the minus strand of NZ_JBHSRF010000018.1, from coordinate 30,440 downwards.
CTGGACGACAGAGAAGCTTTCTTTGATAAGACGGGGATTCAATGACATTAATGGACGCCACCCTAATGGGATCGGATTCAACCGATCCGGTCTGCCCTCCTTGACGGCCCGGGTAGTGAGCGGACGGCGGTCCCGGCCCGGCCGTTCGCTCGAAATGGAGTCTTCCATTCCGCCTTGCGCCTCACAACCGTTTCACCACAATGCACGGGGTTAGCGAACTCTTGGTAATCAGGTCATGATTGTCGGTGTGCGGTGGATCTGGAGGCGAAACGGGCATTGATGAACGAAATTCATCTCCTTTTTCACGAGGAACTCTCAGATGTGATCACTTCCCTGCAATCCGGAATGCCGCTGATATTTCCCCGGCCTGGGAGGTGCAATTGAGGGGCAATTGCCGCGATCGCCGCGGCGGGGCCCGCCCGGCACGCCCGGCGGCCCGGGGGATGCGCGCGGGACGGGGCGGGCCGGCCTCCCCGCGCAGGTCTGGCCCCGATTGGACCGTGCCAGTGTGACGAATGATGCTGAAGTGACGTGACTGATACTCGGATGTGCGACATACCCGAAATGCAGTACGTCATGATGGGCTTGCCACTGGAATGGGCTGGATGCCGCCGCACCTGGGCGGTATGACCTCGCGCGAGCCCCTGGAGATCGCATGTCCCGACCGTTGATCGGTATCACCACCTACTTCGACGCGGCCCGCTGGGGCACGTGGGTCCGCGAGGCCGTGCTCTCGCCGCCCGCGTACGCCAAGGCAGTGGACCGTGCGGGCGGCGCCCCGGTGCTGCTCCCGCCGCTCAGCCAGGGGGCGATCGACGGCTACGTGCGCGGCCTGTCCGGTCTGATCCTGGCCGGGGGAGTGGAGGTGGACCCCGCCGCCTACGGCGAGGAACGCGACGAGCGGCTGGAGGAGCCCCAGCCTGGCCGCGACCGGTTCGAGACGGCGCTGGCCCGCGCGGCCGTGGAGGCCGGCGTGCCCGTGCTCGGCGTGGCCCGGGGCATGCACGTGCTCAACGTCGCCCTCGGCGGCACGCTCATCCCGTGGCTCCCCGCGGCCGTGCACCACGAGAGGCACGGCGCGAGCGCCCCGCACGTCGTCCAGGTCAGCGTGTCCAGCAAGGTGGGCAAGGCACTGGGCGACCGCATCGAGGTGTCCATGCCGCACAACCAGGCCGTGAAGCGGCTCGGCAACGGCCTGCTCGCCGTCGCCTGGGCCGACGACCAGATCGTGGAGGGCGTGGAGCTGTCCGGCCACCCCTTCTGCGTGGGCGTCCAGTGGCACCCCGAGCGCGGCGAGGACAACCGCCTGGTGGACGCCCTGGTCGAGGCCGCGATGCCGTGACGGCTCCCCCGGGTGAGGACGCGGCGCCCGCCGTACGGCGGGCGCGGGCGTCTCTGAGGGCCGGCCGCCGTCAGAAGCTGCGCGGCAGGCCGAGGACCTGCGTGGCGAGGTAGTTGAGCAGCAGTTCCTCGGTGACCGGCGCGACCCTGCCGATGCGGGCGTCGGCCAGCAGGCGGGCGACGGGGTACTCCAGGGAGTACGCCATGCCGCCGAAGGTCTGGAACGCGTGGTCGGCCGCCTCCCAGGCGGCCTGCGAGGCGGTCAGCTTGGCGATGTTGGCCTCGGTGGCGCAGGGCTCGCGCCGGTCGAACAGCCAGGCCGCCTTGTACAGCATCAGCCGGGCCAGCTCGATCTTCGCCTTCACCTGCGCCAGCGGGAACGCGATGGCCTGGTTGGCGCCGATCGGCCGGCCGAACACCTCGCGCTCCTTGGCGTAGGCCACCGCCACCCGCAGCGCCACCTCGGCGCCGCCGAGCGCGCTCGCCCCGAGCAGCACCCGCTCGGGGTTGAGGATGTCCCACAGCACCTGCGCCCCGGCGTCCACCTCGCCGAGCACGCTCGCGGCGGGCACCCGCAGGTCGTCCAGGAACACCATGTTGGACGGTGTGGTGTTGGCGCCCATCTTGGGGATCGGCCGGAAGGACAGCTGCCCGGCGGCGACGGCCTTCGGCACGTCCACCAGGAAGACGGTCATCCCCGCGGTGCGGGGCCTGGCCTGCTCGGCCGGGATGGTCCGGGTGACCAGCAGCATCCAGCGGGCCCGCTGCACGCCGGTGATCCAGATCTTCCTGCCGTCGATCACGTACTCGTCGCCGTCGCGGCGGGCGGAGGTGGTGATGGCCAGCGAGTTGGACCCGGCGTCCGGCTCGGTGAGCGCGAAGCAGGTCTCGGCCTCCCCGGCGGCCAGCCTGGGCAGCAGCTCGGCCTTCTGCGCCTCCGACCCGTGGCGGGCGACGGTCATGGCGCCGAAGCCGGGGGTGAGCACATAGGTGAACGCCGAGCCCCCTGCGGCGCCGGAGGCCGCCAGCGTCTCGGTGGCCACGGCCAGCTCCAGCAGACCCTGGCCCCCGCCGCCGTACTCCTCGGGCACCGCCAGGCCGAGCCAGCCGCCCTTGGCCAGCTCCGACCACACCTCGTCCGGCCAGCGCTTCTCGGCCTCGCAGCGCTGCCAGTACTCCATGTCGTACCGCGAGCAGACGTCCGCGATGCCGCGCCGGACGTCCTCGGCGGTCTCCGGAAGCGTGAAATCCACCGTGATCACTCCATTCCCGTCGGGGCGCAATAGTAGAACGTAGTTCTGCCCGCGACGAGGAGGCGGGACGGCTCAGCCCGCGTGGGCCCGGGGCCGCCGGGAGTGGTACACGAACGCGGGCGGGACGTTGCCCCACACGGTGCGGCTCGGCACGACCTCCTCGAAGGTCGCGGCGAGCAGGCGGCGGAACCGCAGGGCCGGGGGCAGCGTGCGGGCGTGCACGTAGGCGAAGGTGGTGAACGCCCCGTCCGGCGCCAGGGTCGCGACGATCGCGTCGAGCAGCCGGTCCTGGAGCGCGGAGGGGAAGGCGGCCCACGGCAGGCCGCTGATCACCGCGTCGGCCCGGGCCAGGCCGCGGTCGGCCAGCAGCCGCGGCAGGTCGGCGGCGTCGGCCACGACGACCTCGGCGCCCGGGTGCTTCTCGGCCAGCAGCTCCGCCAGGCGGGGGTTGATCTCGACGGCCAGGTGGTGGCCGCGCCCGCCGAGCCTGCGCTGGATCTCCGCGGTGAACGAGCCGGTCCCCGGTCCCAGTTCCACGATCACCGGCTCGCCCCGCTCGGGCACCGGGCTGGCGATCGCCCTGGCCAGGCGGCGCGAGCTGGGGGCGACGGCCCCTGTGGTGCCGGGCGACCGGACGAACTGCCCGAAGAACACTGCGGAGTCATTGGCCATAGGCCTGACATTAAACAACAAAGCGGTCTGCTCGCTTCCACCGCGCGGCCGATCTCATGGACACCAGGAGAATGCCATCTCCGCCTCCGGGATGACGCCATCTCGCCGTTCGCGTCGCGCGAGGCTCGCCCGCCGCGTTCCGCCGCCCACCGGATAGGGTCGGCATCAGTGTCGCGAACGGGGCACGCGGAGGCGCGCACGCACGGGCACGCCGGCCACACAGGGCACACGGGGGCGGGTGGCGAGTGTCACATGACGGGAACCCAGGGGTGAACTCCGCGGAGGACCGCATCTGGACGGTTCCGAACGCGCTGAGCATGATCCGGCTGCTCGGCGTGCCGGTGTTCCTGTGGCTGGTGCTCGGCCCCAAGGCCGACGGCTGGGCCCTGCTGCTGCTGATGGCGGCCGGCTTCTCCGACTGGCTGGACGGCAAGCTGGCGCGCGCGTGGAACCAGATCAGCCGGATGGGCCGCCTGCTGGACCCCCTGGCCGACCGCCTGTACATCCTGGCCACCCTGATCGGCCTGACCCTGCGCGAGGTGATCCCCTGGTGGCTGGCCGCGCTGCTCATCGCCCGCGACCTGCTGCTCCTGCTGTGCGTGCCCATCCTGCGGCGCCACGGCCTCGGCACGGCGCTGCCGGTGCACTTCCTCGGCAAGGCGGCCACCGCGGGGCTTCTGTACGCCTTCCCTTTGCTCTTCCTGGCCTCCCACGACGGCTGGTACGCGGACGTGGCCCGAATCCTGGGATGGGCCTTTGCCATCTGGGGAACAGGTCTGTATTGGTGGGCGGGGGCGCTGTACGTGGTTCAGGGGCGCCGGCTCATCGGAGGGGCGAGCCGGGCATGAACGATCGTGGGGCCCGCCCCGGCGAGTCCCCTTCGGTGATGCCCAGCCGCGCGATCGGGTGCCCACCGTGACACGACATCCGGAGGGTGATCAGTGAAGGCCGTCGTGATGGCGGGCGGTGAGGGCACTCGGCTGCGGCCGATGACCGCCAACCAGCCCAAACCCCTGCTTCCCGTGGTCAACCGGCCCATCATGGAGCATGTGCTGCGCCTGCTGAAACGGCACGGGTTCACCGAGACCGTGGTGACCGTGCAGTTCCTCGCCGCGCTGGTGCGCAACTACTTCGGCGACGGCGACGAGCTCGGCATGAGCCTGCACTACGCCACCGAGGAGGTCCCCCTCGGCACCGCCGGCAGCGTCAAGAACGCCGCCGACAAGCTGCGCGACGAGCGTTTCCTGGTCATCTCCGGCGACGCGCTGACCGACATCGACCTGACCGACATGATCAGGTTCCACGAGGAGAACCACGCCCTGGTCACCATCGGGCTCAAGCGGGTGCCGAACCCCCTGGAGTTCGGCATCATCATCGTGGACGACCACGGCCGGGTGCAGCGCTTCCTGGAGAAGCCCACCTGGGGCCAGGTGTTCTCCGACACCGTCAACACCGGCGTCTACATCATGGAGCCCGAGGTCCTGGACGAGGTGGCGCCCGGCGTGCCCGTCGACTGGTCGGGCGACGTGTTCCCCAAGCTCCTTGCGCGCGGCGCGCCGCTGTACGGCTACGTCGCCTCCGGCTACTGGGAGGACGTCGGCACCCACGAGAGCTACCTCAAGGCCCAGGCCGACGCCCTGTCGGGCCGGGTGCGCCTGGACCCCGACGGCTTCGAGCTGTCCCCGGGCGTGTGGGTGGCCGAGGGCGCCTCGGTGGACCCCGAGGCCATCCTGAAGGGCCCGCTGTACATCGGCGGCTACGCCAAGGTGGAGGCCGGCGCCGAGCTGCGCGAGTACACCGTGCTCGGCGACAACGTGGTGGTCAAGGAGGGGGCCTTCCTGCACCGGGCCGTGGTGCACGACAACGTGTACATCGGCCCGAGCGCCAACCTGCGCGGCTGCGTGGTGGGCAAGAACACCGACATCATGACCGGCGCCCGGATCGAGGAGAACGCGATCGTCGGCGACGAGTGCGTGATCGAGGCCGAGGCCTACGTCTCCTCCGGCGTGAAGATCTACCCGTTCAAGACCATCGAGGCCGGGGCGGTCGTCAACACCAGCGTCATCTGGGAGTCGCGCGGCCAGCGCAGCCTGTTCGGCCCGCGCGGGGTGTCCGGCCTGGTCAACGTCGAGATCACCCCGGAGCTGTGCGTGCGGCTGGCCAGCGCGTACGCCACCACGCTGAAGAAGGGGGAGTCGGTCATCACCTCGCGCGACTCCTCCCGCGCGGCGCGGGCGTTCAAGCGGGCGGTGATCAGCGCGCTGAACGCCAGCGCCGTCAACGTGCTGGACCTCGAGGCCGCCGCGCTGCCGGTGGCCCGCTTCCACACCGCCAACGGCACCGCCTCGGGCGGCATCGCGCTGCGCACCACGCCGGGCGACCCGCAGAGCGTCGACATCATCTTCATGGACCACAACGGCGCCGACCTGTCCCAGGGCGCCCAGCGCAAGCTGGAGCGGGTGTTCTCCCGGCAGGAGTTCCGGCGGGCCTTCCCCGGCGAGATCGCCGAGCTGAGCTTCCCCGCCAGGGCGGTGGAGGACTACACCCGCGAGCTGCTGCGCTGCATCGACATGTCCGGCGTGCGGGACGCCGAGATGAAGGTCGTGATCGACTGCGCCGGGGGCACCTCGTCCCTGGTGCTGCCCTCCCTGCTCGGGCGGGTGGGCGTGGACGTGCTCACCGTCAACAACCGCCTGGACGACTCCTCGCCGACCGAGACGCTCGCCGAGCGTCGCAGGGACCTGCAGCGGCTGGCGGAGCTCGTGGGGTCGTCCAGGGCCGCGTTCGGGGTGCGTTTCGACACCGTGGGGGAGCGCATCTCCCTGGTGGACGAGATGGGGCAGCTGATCAGCGAGGAGCGGGCGCTGCTGGTGGTGCTGGACCTGGTGGCGGCCGAGCGCCGCGGCGGGCGGGTGGCGCTGCCGGTGACTACCACCCGGGTTGCGGAGCAGGTCTGCCGCTTCCACGGCGCGCAGGTGCAGTGGACCCCCACCGCGCTGGACGCCCTCACCTCGGCGGCGGGCGACCCTGACCTGATCTTCGCGGCGGACGGCAGGGGCGGGTTCATCGTGCCGGAGTTCGCGGCCACCGTGGACGGCCTGGCCTCGTTCCTGCGCCTGCTCGGCCTGGTGGCACGCACCCGCCTGTCGCTGAGCCAGATCGACGCCCGCATCCCGCGCGCCAAGATGCTCAAGCGCACCGTCCCGACGCCGTGGGCCGCCAAAGGCGCCGTGATGCGGTCGGTGGTGGAGGCCGCCGACGGCTACCATCTGGACACCACCGACGGCGTCCGGGTGGTCGAGGAGGACGGCGGGTGGGCGCTCATCCTGCCCGACCCGGCCGAGGCGGTGACCCACCTGTGGGCCGAGGCCGACGACATCGACGTCGCGCAGAGCCTGCTGGAACGCTGGGCGCGTGTGGTGGAACAGGCGGTCGGCCCCTGACCCCCAAGGAATCGCCCGTTACGCCGCAAACGACCTGATTTCTGGCGCATTCGAACGGCGCGCCGCATGGACCGGAGGGCGCGGCGGGCGGTAGCTTTGGACCGGCGCGGCGAGCCGAGTCGGAAGGGGCGAGGGGCGAGCGCCGTTCACCATCACGCGAGCCCCCGTCAGCGATGACTCGAACGAGCCCGACCAGCAGCATGTCCCGTCCCGCGAGCCTGACCTCATCTTGACCTTTGCGACTCAATCAGCGTAGGTTGCGGCATTCGCAGACTGAAGCAATCTTGAGAAGCGAAGCACCGAGGCACGCCGCACTGAGCACCGTCGCCGCGACTTCGCGGTAGGAGGCCGAGCCGATCCGATGCCGAGCGTCTACTGCACGCAGTGCGGTCATGCCAACCCTGACGACGCCCGTTTCTGCTCTCGGTGCGGGTCGCCGCTGAGCCGTGCCGAGAACACGCCCGGGGACACCACCTCCACGATCTCCCTGAGCGGGATCGAGGCGATGGACGGCGAGGCCACAGGACAGACGCTCCTGCCGGACCGGGCGGCGGTGGATCAGCTGCCGCCGGGCACCGCCCTGCTGGTGGTGATGCGCGGCCCGAACGCCGGGAGCCGGTTCCTGCTCGACAGCGACCTCACCACGGCGGGCCGTCACCCCGAGAGCGACATCTTCCTGGACGACGTCACCGTGTCACGGCGCCACGCCGAGTTCTACCGCCGGGGCGGCCATTTCACCGCCCGCGACGTCGGCAGCCTGAACGGCACCTACGTCAACCGCGAGCGGATCGAGGAGTACCCGCTGACCGGCGGCGACGAGGTCCAGATCGGCAAGTTCCGGCTGGTGTTCCTCACACGTGGGTGAGCGGGGGCGGTGATGGGCGCGCAGGCCGCCAGGGCGTTCATGAGCATCGGGGAGGTCCTCGAGCTCCTGCGCGCCGACTTTCCCGACATCACCGTCTCCAAGATCCGCTTCCTGGAGGGGGAGGGGCTGATCGAGCCCCAGCGCGCCCCCTCCGGGTACCGCAAGTTCACCCACGCCGACGTGGAGCGCCTGCGCTTCATCCTCACCGCCCAGCGGGACCGCTACCTCCCGCTGCGCGTGATCAAGGACCACCTGGACACCGCGGGCGACGAGGGCACCGGGCCCCGCTCCCTGGAGTCCGCGGCGCCCGAGGTCCGGCTCGGCCGCGCCGAGCTGTGCGAGGTGGCCGGGCTGGACGAGGAGACCCTCGCCGAGCTCGAGGACTACGGCCTGCTGGCCCCGGTGGCCCGCAGGTACGACGCCGAGGCCCTCGCCGTGGCCAGGGCCTGCGGCGCCCTGGCGGCCTTCGGGCTGCACCCCCGCCACCTGCGCGTGCTCAAGGCCGCCGCCGAGCGTGAGGCGGGCCTGGTCGAGCAGGCCGTGGCGCCCCTGCTGCGCCGCCGCGCCCCGGGCGCCGCCGGCCAGGCCGAGGAGGCCGCCCACGAGCTGTCCGGCCGGCTGCTGGAACTGCACGCCGCCCTGGTGAGAGGCGCCCTGCGCGGCATTCTGGGCCGTTGACCGAGGCACCCGGACATTTCGGGGTGCGAGGATGTTACGTTGAGGTTTGCGGCGATGGTCACGCCGCGAGCCGTGAGCCGCGAGGGAGCAGGCCTGAAGCGGGCCGGCGACCAACGAGACGGAGCCGCCTGTGTTGCAGATGGAGGTCGTGGGGGTCCGGGTGGAGATGCCCTCCAACCAGCCCATCGTCCTGCTCAAGGAGGCGAAGGGCGAGCGTTATCTGCCGATCTGGATAGGGATGACCGAGGCCACGGCCATCGCTCTCGCACAGGCCGAGGAGCCGCCGCCGCGGCCGCTCACGCATGACCTGTTCAAGGACGTGATCGAGGCGCTCGGCGTCCGGCTGCAGACGGTCAACATCGTCGCGCTGCGCGACGGGATCTTCTTCGCCGACCTGGTGTTCTCCAACGGCGTCGAGGTCAGCGCGCGGCCGTCGGACTCGATCGCGCTGGCCCTGCGGACCGGCGCGGGCATCTTCGCCAGCGAGGACGTGGTCCGCGAGGCGGGTGTCATCATCCCCGACGATCAGGAGGACGAGGTCGAGAAGTTCCGCGAGTTCCTGGACACGATCACACCGGAGGACTTCGGTCGCGCCGGTTAGTCATATCGGGCATTTACGCTTCACGACGCGCCGAGCGGGATCGTTGACTGAGCATGCCGCCGGTCCTACGGTGCAAGGGAACCCACGGTTGTAATTCACGAACCCCCAGATCAGACCGTGGGATGAGAGAAAGCCGGAGGTCCGCAGTGGCGGTCAGCAGCGGCGAGGGCAAGTCGGCCGGCCAGCGCGATCGGGCTCAGCGTCAGTCGGCACGTGAGCGCGCGGGCGAGCAGGGCCTGCTGTTCGGCGAGCGGCCCGGGTCGCTCCCCGCCGACGTGGGCTACCGCGGCCCGACGGCGTGCTCGGCGGCCGGCATCACCTACCGGCAGCTGGACTACTGGGCGCGCACCCAGCTCGTCGAGCCGTCCGTGCGCCCCGCGCAGGGCTCGGGCTCGCAGCGGCTGTACAGCTTCCGCGACATCCTGGTGCTCAAGGTCGTCAAGCGCCTGCTCGACACCGGCGTGTCCCTGCAGCAGATACGCACCGCCGTCCAGCACCTGCGCCAGCGCGGCGTCGACGACCTCGCGCAGATCACCCTGATGAGCGACGGGGTCAGCGTCTACGAGTGCACCTCGGCCGACGAGGTGATCGATCTTCTGGAGGGTGGGCAGGGCGTGTTCGGCATCGCCCTCGGCGGGGTGTGGCGCGAGGTCGAGGGATCTCTCGCCGAACTGCCGGGGGAGCGTGCCGAGCCGGCCGACCGGGACCCTTTCGCCGAACACCCCGGTGACGAGCTGGCCCAGCGCAGACGGGCGCGCCGCACAGGCTGAGGGTGGGGTAGGGGTAGCCCCTCACAAGGGGCGGGACGGTACCATTGGCGTGAAGCTTTCGACCCTGCGCGGGAGAGTCCCGGGCGCGGGCCGGTTCCGTGCTCCACGCGGCGCCGGCATGTGACCCGGGCGCCGAAGGAGCAACCTCCCCGGAATCTCTCAGGCCCATGTACCGCGCGGGCGAGGCAACTCTGGAAAGTAGGCGTGCCCGCCAGGCGTGCCTCACCGACGGTGCAAGCCCCCGTCAGGGGGTGAAGCTCTCAGGTCGTGACGAGGAAGTCGCGCTGACAGAGGGGGAGAACCGGCGATTCAGCGCGCCCGCTCCCAGCCACTTCCAGGAGGGCCTCATGACCGATCGGTCCCCGCTCCGCGACCTGTCCGCACCGCCGTTCGTGACCCGGCACGTCGGTCCCTCCGACGACGAGCAGGCCCGCATGCTCCAGGCCATCGGGTACGCCTCCACCGCCGACCTGATCGCGCTGGCGGTGCCCGGCGCGATCCGCGCCGAGGCCCCCCTCGACCTGCCCCCGGCGGCGAGCGAGACCGAGGCCATCGCCGAGCTGCGGCGGCTGGCGGGGCGCAACCAGGTGCTCACCTCGATGATCGGGCTCGGCTACCACGACACCGTCACCCCCGCGGTGATCCGGCGCAACCTGCTGGAGAACCCCGGCTGGTACACCGCGTACACGCCGTACCAGCCCGAGATCTCGCAGGGCCGCCTCGAGGCGCTGCTCAACTTCCAGACCATGGTCGCCGACCTGACCGGCCTGGACGTGGCCGGTGCCTCGCTGCTGGACGAGGCCACGGCCGCCGCCGAGGCGATGACCCTGGCCCGCAGGGCCGGGCGCGCCCCGGGCGCGACCTTCGTGGTGGACGCCGACGCGCTGCCGCAGACCAAGGCGGTGCTGGCCACCCGGGCCGAGCCGCTCGGCATCGAGCTGGTCGAGGCCGACCTCACCGGCGGCCTGCCCGAGGGCGAGCTGTTCGGCGTGCTCGTGCAGTACCCCGGCGCGAGCGGCAGGGCCGCAGACTTCCGCGCGGTCGCCGAGCAGGCCCGCGAGCGCGGCGCCCTGGTGGTGGCCGCCGCCGACCTGCTGGCCCTCACCCTGCTGGAGGCGCCCGGCGCCCTCGGCGCCGACATCGCGGTCGGGTCCACCCAGCGCTTCGGCGTCCCCCTCGGCTTCGGCGGGCCGCACGCCGCGTACATGTCGGTGCGCGAGGGCCTGCAGCGGCAGATCCCCGGCCGCCTGGTCGGCGTGTCGCGGGACGCCGACGGCCACCCCGCCTACCGGCTGGCGCTGCAGACCCGTGAGCAGCACATCCGCCGCGAGAAGGCCACCAGCAACATCTGCACCGCCCAGGTGCTGCTCGCCGTGATCGCCGGCATGTATGCCGTCTACCACGGCCCCGACGGGCTGCGGCGCATCGCCCAGCGCGTCCACCGCCACGCCGCCGTACTGGCCGCCGGGCTGCGCGGCGGCGGGGTCGAGATCGTGCACGACGACTTCTTCGACACCGTGCGGGCCCACGTGCCCGGCCGGGCCGCCGAGATCGTCGCGGCCGCCGCGGACCTCGGGGTCAACCTGCGGCAGGACGGCCCCGGCCACGTGGGCGTCACCTGCGACGAGACCACCACGGCCGACCATCTGCGCGCGGTGTGGAAGGCCTTCGGGTGCGACGGCGCGGTGCTGGACGACCTGGACACCGCCACCGCCGACGCCCTGCCCTCCGGCCTGCTGCGCACCACCGGCTACCTCACCCACCCGGTGTTCGGCGCCCACCGCTCCGAGACGGCGATGCTGCGCTACCTGCGCAGGCTCCAGGACAAGGACATCGCGCTCGACCGCTCCATGATCCCGCTGGGCTCCTGCACGATGAAGCTCAACGCGACCACCGAGATGGAGCCCATCACCTGGCCCGAGTTCGCCGGCGTCCACCCCTACGCGCCCGCCGCGCAGGCCAAGGGCTACCTCGAGCTCATCGGCGACCTCGAGCGCTGGCTGGCCGAGGTCACCGGGTACGCCGCGGTGTCGCTCCAGCCGAACGCCGGCTCCCAGGGCGAGTTCGCCGGTCTGCTCGCCATCCGGGCCTACCACAAGGCCAACGGCGACGAGGGCCGGGACGTGTGCCTGATCCCGTCCTCGGCGCACGGCACCAACGCCGCGAGCGCCGTGATGGCGGGCATGCGGGTCGTCGTGGTGGCCTGCGACGACCAGGGCAACGTCGACGTGCCCGACCTCGTCGCCAAGATCGGCAAGCACCGGGAACGGCTCGCGGCGATCATGGTGACCTACCCGTCCACGCACGGCGTGTACGAGGAGACGATCACCGAGATCTGCGAGCTGGTCCACCAGGCGGGCGGGCAGGTCTACGTGGACGGCGCCAACCTCAACGCCTTGGTCGGCCTGGCCAAGCCCGGCTGGTTCGGCGCGGACGTCTCCCACCTGAACCTCCACAAGACCTTCTGCATCCCGCACGGCGGCGGCGGCCCCGGCGTCGGCCCTGTGGCCGTCCGCGAGCACCTCGCGCCGTACCTCCCCGGCCACCCGGGGACCGAGAGCGCCGTCGGCCCCGTCTCGGCCGCCCCGTACGGCTCCGCCAGCATCCTGCCCATCTCGTGGGCGTACGTCCGCATGATGGGCGCCGACGGCCTGAAGGCGGCCACCGAGCAGGCCATCCTCTCGGCCAACTACCTGGCCCGCCGCCTGTCCCCGCACTACCCCGTCCTGTACACCGGCCGCGAGGGCCTGGTGGCCCACGAGTGCATCGTCGACCTGCGCCAGATCACCAAGGAGACCGGCGTCACCGTCGACGACGTGGCCAAGCGCCTCATCGACTACGGCTTCCACGCCCCCACGATGTCGTTCCCCGTGGCGGGCACCCTGATGATCGAGCCCACCGAGAGCGAGGACCTCGCCGAGTTGGACCGTTTCTGCGACGCCATGATCGCCATCCGGGGTGAGATCACCAAGGTCGCCGAGGGCGCCTACGACCGCACCGACAACCCCCTGCGCAACGCCCCCCACACCGCCGACTCCCTGCTCGGCGACGCCTGGGAGCACCCCTACAGCCGCGCGGAGGCGGCCTATCCAGTCCTCTCGCTGCGCGACGCCAAGTACTGGAGCCCGGTCCGGCGCATCGACCAGGCCTACGGCGACCGCAACCTGGTCTGCGCCTGCCCCCCGCTGGAGGCGTACGAGGACTAGTCCCGGCGGACCCGGTGAACCGGCCCGGTCCCCGTCACGGGGCCGGGCCGCGGTCAGATCGTGATCGGGAGGCTGCGGTCGAGTCCGGTGATGCGCAGGACGCGGGACATCTGCGGGCGCGGCGACCTCAGGGCGAAGGCGACGCCCCGGGCCCGGGCGCGGTGCTGGACGCCGACCAGGACGGCCAGGCCGGAAGCGTCGCAGAACGACACCTCCGACAGGTCCACCACCAGCGAGCCGACGGTGGAACGTAGCGCGCCGAGCAGGCGGCGCCGCAGCGCCTCGCTGGTGAAGATGTCGATCTCACCGGTCAGGCGCACGATGTTGGGGGCCGGCTGACTGATCCCGCTGGGCGGGGCGATGTCGATGACGGTCATGGGGTCTCCTATCGGAGCAGAGACAAGACTAGGCGCCTGCCGGCCGGAGATCGGTCGGCCGCCAGAAGGGGCGGTCCCGGACCGCTCGATCCGGCCGGCAGGCAGCACGGGGTCATGCGCCCCGGTCACGGCGTGCACGCGGTGACCGGCGGGGATGAGCGGCCCGGCGCCGGCGACGTGCGAGGTGGTCACGCGCGGACCCACGCTCCGTACAGAGCAGTACGTGGGCCCGGCACGGGCTTGACGACGAGCAGGACCGGGAAGTCCGCGACCGGCTCGACGGCGGCGGCGGTCAGCGGTCCGAGCTGGGAGAGGAGAGTCGGCGTCATGGTCGCCTGGCCTTGTCCGGCCCCTCGTCGGGACCGAAGTCGTTTATCGCCGCGGGCGACGCCGACCTGAATGCCAACGCACGAAGTGTCCTCGGTGCCAACAGCGTACCTCACCGCGCTGTGCGGACTCCGGAGCGTGCTGTGGCGACCGGCGGGTAGGGAGGCCATGTCGTCACTTCCCGGTGACGAGCCATACGGAGACCGGGGCATCACCCTCGGAACCCGGGCGGGATCGGCATAATGGTCGCGGCGTGGCGGCACGGCGGCGTGCGCCGGTGGATGCCCCTATCCGGAGATGAGGTCGCTCATGGCGGCGCGCGAGGTGCAGTCCGGGCGGCCGATCGACGACGCGCGCAGGCGGGCCGAGAGCGGTGACCTGGACGGTGCCGCCGAGATCTTCGCGGAGCTGGTGGCCGACGACCACGAGGCCGACCGTGCGCAGGCCGCGGTGGGTCTGGCCGTGGTGCTAGAGGAGCGGGGCGACGTCACCGGGGCACGGGCCGCGGCGCGGACCGCCCTGGCCACCGGGCATCCCGAGTACGCGGCCCAGGCGGCGTGCCACCTGGCCCGGGGGTTCGAGCGCGATCTGCTGCCCGACCAGGCCCGTGCGGCGTGGCAGGCCGTGATCGGGCTCGGGACACCCGCGTACCTCCCGGCGGCGCACATGGCGCTGGCCCGGCTCGCCGCCGGGCGGGGCGAGGACGCCGAGGCCGAGTCCGCGCTGCGGGCGGCCCTCGCCACCGGCGACCCGAAGATCGGATCCCGGGCGGCTCAGCACCTCGCGGAGTACCTTCTCGCCGAGGGGGCGCCCGGGGAGGCCGCCGACGTGTTGCTGACGGCCCTGGAGCTGCCGCAGGTCGCCGACTCCGGCCGGCTGCGCGTGCTGCTCGGCATCGCCCACCTGGACATGGCCTGCGCGGAGCTCGCCGCGGCGGCCGAGACCGCCGAGGACGCCGACAGCGTGGCCCTGGCCGTCGAGCTGCTGGCCCGCACCCTGCCGCTGCGCGGCCGGGACGACGACGCGGACGCGGCCTGGACCTACGGCCTCGACCACCCCGACCCGGCCGTGGCCGAACAGGTCGCGCTGCGCCTGCACCGCGACGACCCCGGAGAGGCCCCCGGCCCCGAGTCCCCCGACGCGTAGCCGGCCCGCTCGCGCGGGTCCCGGCACACGGCCTGGACGTCCCCGTGACGGCACCCGCTACGCGTACCCCCGATGGTCGCGGCGGCGGGTGTCAGCGGCTGCGGCGGCGGCCGAGCGCGGCGGCGATGTTGACGACGACGATGCCCGCCCAGGCGAGGAACAGCCCCGCCGGCCCCGCCTGCGTGGCGGCGATGGCGGTCAGCGGGATGCCGATGCCGAGCGAGCCCAGCGCGATCGGGATCATGCCGTCGCCCTGCTGCTTCTGCTTCTGCGGTGGAGGCCCGTACTGGGGGACGCCGTGCGGCCCAGGCGGTGGCGGCCCGTGGCCCGTCTGCGCCGCCACCTCCGCACGCACCCTGGCTTGGATGGCGCCGTCGACCTTTTCGAGGAACGACTCGACCAGCGCGCTCTCATACTCGGGGCCGAGGTCGCGGCGGGCCTCGACAGTGGCGCGAAGCTCGTCGCGCGGCAGGGATGAATTCTCCGGCACGGTCCTAATCTGACATAGATTCATTTCCCACGGCATCCCCCCCGAGGACTAGAGGCATCGTCCCCCGGTACCGAACATGTCTCAGCGCAAGCAGGCGGGAATACGCGGCCGCAGCGCGCACAACGCCTCAGGGTTGACCGGCTTCGGCGCGGCGAGCTTGGGAAGGGTGAGCACGGCCGCGACCCGCGGGTGGTCGGACATCCCGGCGGGCGGGCAGTACGGCCCGCCGTACACCCCGTCGTAGCTCAGCGCCTTCATCGGCGGGCGCGGCAGGATCAGGTCGATGCGGTCCCCGCAGTGCGGCTGTCCGTCCGGGCCCGGGAACACCGACGGCGCGGTGTCCGCGGCGTCCAGCAGGGGCCCGCCCTTGGCGATCACCAGGCTGTCGTCCCCGTTGAAGTCCCCGACCACGACCACGTGCCCCCGGTACGGCGTGACCAGCACGTCCTTCACGTATTTGGCCTGCGCCGCCCGCCACGCGGTCCGATCCAGCTTCTGCGGGGCATAGTCCCCCGACAGGTGGGTGTTCACGATCCGCACCGGCTGCCCGTGGACGTCCGCCGTGGCGGCGAGGATCCACACCGGCCCCCCGCAGTTGATCCCGAGCACGCACCCCGGCTTGGGCCCTTCGAGCCGCCGCACGTCCGACAGCGGATGGCGCGAAAGGATCGCCTGGTCGGGCACGCCGGCGGCCGATCCCACCGTGTGGTACGGGAACCCGGCCGCGTGCGCCAGCCGCTCCGCCTCGCTCGCGTCCGCCACCTCCTGCAGTCCCACCACGTCGAACCCCCGCAGCGCGGCGGCCATCGGGGAGATCCGGACGTCGAATCCCGGAAGCCCGCCGGCCCGCGCCGTGTCGTCGTTGCCGAGGATGTTCAGCGTGGCGACGCTCAGCGTCGCCTGCCCCGCCGGTGCCGCCGGCGGGCCCGCCGACAGCACCTGGCATCCGAGGGTCACCGGCTCCCGTGGTCCCTTGTCGACGGCCTGCACGCAGATCCTCGGGTGCCCCTTCATCGCCGCCAGCAGCACGTCGAACCCGTGATCGGCCCCCTGCCGTGGATGCGCCGCCGCGACGTCGGGCCGGTTCTCCGAGGCCGTCAGGGTCTTCTTCACCACCCCCGACACCGAGATCCGTACGCCGACCGCCGCCGTCCCGTCCGGATCGATCACCCACCCACGCACCCGCACCCCGCCGGCGACGCTCACCACGCTCTCCAGCTCACCGACCGGCGCCCGCCCTCTGGGCTCCCCACCCGGATCGTTCTTCCGGCACACCGGCGGCGGCTTGGGCACGTCACAGTCCGGCGCGCTCCCCAGCGCCGGCACCGCCGCCGTCACCACAGCCGGGCAAAGAACAGCGAGCACTGAAACGAGGCGACACGCCCCGAGAACGCGACGGCCCGATCCCATGTCCTACTGACGCCCGGCATCCCGGAGCCGTTGTCACGCGCGGCCCTGTCCGCCCCGCCGGCCGGCCGTCTCCCGGGGGATGGGGTCCCAGGCGAGGTGGGGGGTCGGCTAGCGTGGCGCCATGCGGGTGATGACCGGGCGGGGGCCGGCGATCGTGGCGGTCGACGAGGTGGCGGACGCGCGGTTTCTGCTGGTGCTCACGCACGGGTCGGCCGGGGGAGTGGAGGCGCCTGATCTGCTGGCCGTGCGGGATGCGGCGCGGGCGATCGGGGGGACCGTCGCCCGGGTCACGCAGCCCTTCCGGGTGGCGGGTGCGCGGGCGCCGGGGGCGCCGGCGCGGCAGGACGAGGCGTGGGTCACGGTGCTGGAGGAGATACGTGCGGGTTTCCCCGGTCTTCCCCTGGTGCAGGGTGGCCGGAGCAACGGTGCCCGGGTGGCCTGCCGCACGGCACGGGAGGTGGGGGCGCGCGCCGTGGTGGCGCTGGCCTTCCCCCTGGTCCCCCCGGGCAAGCCGGACCGCTCCCGCGCCGGAGAACTACGCGAGGCCGGAGTCGACGTCCTCGCCGTGAGCGGCGACCGCGACCCCTTCGGTGTCCCGGCCGGGACGGACGCCTCCCGCGTGGTGGTGATCCCGGGGGAGAACCACGACCTGAAGAAGGTCCCCGGCCGGGTCGGCGAGGTCGTCGCGGCTTGGCTCGCCCCGATGTTCCGCTGAGTACGGGGGCCTCTCGACGTCGCCGTGATCCCGCGTTCAGGCGGCCGTGATTCCGCGTTCAGGCGGGTGCCTGTTGCGGTGCGTCCGAGGCGGGGCGGAGGCCGGGGGTGTGACCCGTGTCCGAGCGACGCGTCCTGTGCGCGTGTGCCGGCTGGTCGTGCGGTCATTCGCATCCGGGCCGGGGTGCCGGGCCATGGGGCCGGGAGTGGGGTGGTCCGCGGGGCGGCTGATCGCTCGCGCGCTCGCGGATCATGGGGCGCGCCCGGATTTCGCCGGGTGGCCTAGTGGGAAAGGAGGGAATGTGGGGCTACACTTGTGGGAACGTCCGACGTTCGGTTGATTCGCCGGGAGGGTGTTCGGTGGCCGGCAAGGGTTTTCGGTCGCTCCACGGTGGAAGATCTTGGAACGGCGGGGTATTCGGTCGCCGTTGTCCTCGGAGCGCCGTCGGCGGTTCGAGCTTCCGGCCGCAGGGTTCACGGCAGGAAGCCATCGACACCGTGCTCTACCGGCTGGTTCGCCCCGTCAGCCGGAGGGTATGGCCATCGGCCGCCCGATTTCGGCATGCACTTACTGAATCGTTCGCCGGTTCGCGGCCGATCTTCGCAGCCACGCCGGTCGGCGTGGCCCCCTGTCGCCCGTTTCCGGGCAGGCGACGGTCGGCTGCATTCCCCGTTCGGCGGATCAGTCGATGCCGAAAGGTGCTTGGTCGTTCAGGCGGCGCTGATGGCGAGGTCGGTGGGGCGGTGCGGGGCGATTACCGCACCGTCGGGCAGGAGCTCCCCGGTGTCCTCGAAAAGCACGATGCCGTTGCACAACAGGCTCCACCCCTGCTCGGGGTGTGCCGCGACTGTGCGGGCGGCTTCGCGGTCCGATGCTGCACTGCTCGGACAGGACGGCTCATGCGGGCACATGGGTGTGCCTCCGGATTTCTCTCTCGATCTGTTGTGCTCGGCCGGGATCCCTCGGGCAGATGAGGCGGCCGCCCCCTACCCGTTCCCCCGACCCCCGTAGGACGGGGCCGAGCGCTGTCTGGTTGCCGTGTGCGCTAGGCACATCTTCTAGAGTAAGTGTGCTGCGGGTCACACGCGCGCGACATAGCCCGTTAGGACGGTTTCCGGTCGTGAGTCAGGGGTCCGGGTAGGTCTTCGGGGCCTGGTTTGGGCATGTGACCTGCGACACAAGCGTGCCCCACCGAATATAACGGTCCAAGCACGACTCGCCGCCGAACAGATAAACGATGAATTACGGCTCCCCGAGGCCTTTGAGCACCGCATGCAGGCCTCGGTCGAAGGCGGCCACGGCGGCGTCCGTGGACTCGGGGGCCGCCGCCCGGGGGAGGGGCACCGCGGCCGCGTCCGGCTCGCCGTCCGGCTCGGCCGGCGCCGCCCAGCCCGAGCGCTGGATCTCCACCGCGACGCTGCCCATCGTGTACGCGCGCAGGGTGCGCACCGCCGGGCCCGGTTCCCGCAGGCCCGACGCGGCCAGCTGCTCGGTCTGCTCCCTTATGGCCAGGAGCGCGGTGCCCTGGGGAGGCTTGGTCAGGGCGAGGGCGAGCACGCCGGGGTGCTCCAGCAGGGCGGCGCGGCCGGCGTGTGCCCAGGCGCCGGCAACGTCCTGCCAGGTCCGCAGGCCGGCGGGGTCGACGGCGACGGT
This sequence comes from Sphaerisporangium aureirubrum, assembly GCF_042658925.1. Lineage (NCBI taxonomy): Bacteria > Bacillati > Actinomycetota > Actinomycetes > Streptosporangiales > Streptosporangiaceae > Sphaerisporangium > Sphaerisporangium aureirubrum. Next base: position 11,493 of record NZ_JBHSRF010000018.1, on the reverse strand, counting down.
GGTGACGTGTTCGGCGAGGGCGTCCAGGAGGGCTTCCTTGCCGCGGGGCAGGTGGTGATATATCGCCATCGCCTCCACCTGGAGGGCGTCGCCGAGGCGCCGCATGGTCAGGCGGCGCAGGCCCTGGCCGTCGGCGATGTGCAGGGCGGCCTCGATGATGCGGTCACGGGAGAGCGGGACCGGGGGTCGTTTGGCTGGCATGCCCCCGATGATCCACAGGTCGGCTTACTTTGTAAAGGGCGGCGCGCCGTGTCGGCGCCGAGGTCAAGGACGCCCTCGCGATCGGCCGGAGCCGGCCCCTCGTATCGGCTCTCGATCGGCCGGAGCCGGGACCGCGTACCGGTCCGCCCTCGCGGAGTCGTACGCTGAACACCATCGACGACGCCGGATCGACCGGCGGTATGCCGGAAAGGAGCGGGCGATGGCGTTTTTCCGACCGAGGGTCAGCCGGGAGGCCGAGGTCAGGCATCATGCCGACCACGAGGTCGGCGAGGGTCTCCCCGCCCTGCTGGACAAGGCCCGCGAGGCTGAACGCGCCCTGCGCCAGGCCCAGGCCACCGCCACCAACCCCTCCGAACTGCGCGCCGCCGGCCTGGCCTACGACCGCGCCCTCACCGAGGCCCTCCGCGCCGCCGAAGCCGCCAAGCGCGCCGCCCTCGGCGTCAAGGCCTACGACGACCGCATCCGCCGCCGCAAGGGCGTCGCCACCCCCCGCGGCGCCATGTGGACCGCCGAGGTCGACCGCCTCCGCACCCTCCGCGAGGAACACCGCCTCACCGGCATCGCCCGAGTCCCCCACCCCACCCCTGCCGCCGGCTGACACTTCCCTCCAGCTACCCGGCACCGCACTCGACATCAACCCCGTCGATCCGGCATCCGTCATGCTGACGGACAGAGCAGGTGCCCGATGCGCCGCCGTACGGTGGCGCCGGATTCGCCGTACGGGGACCCCGCCGCGTCGGCGCCGGCAAAGGGCCCGCTCATGGGAGCGATGCGGCCCCGTGCCTGGTGGGCCGCCGTACGGCGGCGCCGGATTCGCCGTACGGGAATCCCGCCGCGTCGGCGCCGGCAAAGGGCCCGCTCATGGGGACGATGCGGCCCCGTGCCTGGTGGGCCGCCGTACGGCGGCGCCGGATTCGCCGTACGGGAATCCCGCCGCGTCGGCGCCGGCAAAGGGCCCGCTCATGGGGACGATGCGGCCCCGTGCCTGGTGGGCCGCCGTACGGCGGCGCCGGATTCGCCGTACGGGAATCCCGCCGCGTCGGCGCCGGGGACGAGGGCCCTCTGGCCGGGGTGATGTGGCCCCGTGTCTGCCGCGGTGGCGCGGGACGGGTCCGGCCGGGCGCGGTGGGTCTTGGCTGGTGGGGGGTTAGCTGGCCCAGTCCAGGAGGGGGCGGGTGTTGCTGGGGTGGCGGAGTTTGGAGAGGGACTCCTTTTCCAGCTGGCGGATTCGTTCGCGGGTCAGGCCCAGGTGTTTGCCGATTTCGTCCAGGGTGTGGGGCTTGCCGTCGATCAAGCCGAAGCGGAGGGCCATGATCTTGGCTTCGCGAGGGGTGAGGTTCGCGAGGACGCTGCGGAGTTCGGCGCCCAGGAGCTGGCGGTCCACCACTTCGGAGGCTTCGGGGGCGTCCACGTCCTCGATGAGGTCGCCGATGGTGGTCTCGCCGTCTTCGCCGATGGTGGCGTTGAGGCTGATCGGCTGGCGGCTGGTGCGCAGGAGCTCTTCGATCTGGTCGGGGGTCTTGTCCAGCTCCACGGCCAGTTCCTCGGGGGTGGGCTCGCGGCCGAGGCGCTGGTGCATGTCACGCTCGACGCGGGACAGCTTGGAGAGCATCTCCAGCACGTGCACCGGCAGCCGGATGGTGCGGGCCGAGTCGGCGAAGCCGCGCTGGATCGCCTGCCGGATCCACCACATGGCGTAGGTGGAGAACTTGTAGCCCTTGGAGTAGTCGAACTTCTCCACGGCGCGGATCAGCCCGAGGTTGCCCTCCTGCACCACGTCGAGCAGCGCCATACCCCGGTCGGTGTACTTCTTGGCCACCGAGACGACCAGCCGCAGGTTGGCCTCCAGCATGTGGTCCTTGGCGCGCCGGCCGTCGGCGGCGACCCATTCGAGGTCGGTCCGCTCGTCGCCGGTGAGGATCTCGTTCTCGAGCTTGTGCTCGGCGTACAGGCCGGCCTCGATGCGCTTGGCCAGCTCGACCTCCTCCGCCGCGGTGAGCAGCGTACGGCGGCCGATCGACTTGAGATATGTGTGCACGGAGTCGCCCATGACCGAGGACTGGTCGTCCAGGTCGAACGTCTCGCTCTGCAGCTCCGCCTCGTCCGGCTCGGCCAGGGCGTCCTCGGCGTCGGGCTCGGGGCGCGGCGCCGGGGTCTCGGCCTCGGCGGCCTTGCGGGTGCGCCGCGCGGCGGTGCGCCGCACGCGGGTCTCCTCGCCGGCGTCCGTCCGCGCCTCGGCGGTCTCGCCGGCCGTGTCGGCGGGCGTGATCGTGGTGCGGGTCATCGCGGTCTTCACGGTAGTCTTCACAGTGGTGCTCTTACGGGTCTTCCTCGCCGGGGCTCCGGGTCGCGTGGACGGCTTGTCGTCCGCGGTCAGGCTCACACCGGCGTCGGTGAGCTCGCGCAGGATCGACCGGCCTCTGGCAGGCGTGATCCGCGCCCTGTGGAACGCCTCGCGAAGTTCCGCGAGGGAAAGGTGACCTTGGGCGCGCCCGCGGTCGATGACCTGGGCGACAATCGTCGGGGTGGCCTCGCGCTCAGTCGAGGTCGCCACGGCTGTTCGGGGCATGAGCACACCTCCTCCGTCACGGAGTCGCTACGTTCGATGGGGTGGCGCGGCATCCAGGCGCACCAGTATCAATAACGCAACGAAGCGTCATTTGTTCCCGCGGCGGGCCTGAGGCTCCCCATCACCACCGCCGTCCTGTGCTACCCATCTTTCCTGGTGTCACTCCCCGTCCCGCGCGCGGGGGCCCCGGCACGGCGAGAGGCGGGCCGCACGCGGCGACCCGCCTCCCTGGAAAGATCCGCCGGCCGGCGCGCTGCCGCGCCGGGGGCCGGGCGTCAGTCCTTCTTCTTGGGCTTGTCCGGGGTGAGGACCGGGATGGGGAGCGGCTCGGCCTGCTCCATGCGCCTCTCGGTCCAGAACTCCGCGACCTTCTTCGGGTCGGGGTTCACGTCCTCGCGGACCACGAACTTCTCGGGGGAACGGGTGGGTTCGGCGTTCTGCGGGACCGCCGGGCCGGGGATCTGCCCGGGAGCCTCACCAGGAGCGTCGGTCGAGGTGCCGCTCGGGCTTCCCGCGCCCAACCCTCCCGAGGCGGCCGCGGCCGCGACGGAGATGCCCCCAGCGAGGATCACACCGGCCACACCGGCGGAGATCCACATCTTGCGGGTCGGCTTAGTCAAGTCGTCGTCCTTCCTGGGTCCGGCTGCCGGTATGACGCGCCGGATGTGACTTCTGGTTCCCTTGACCGGACATTGTGGTCAAGAATCATCCTTCTTGCTAGCAAAGCCGAAAATATTGCGGCGTATCGCGACAAGATCATGTTTGCCGTTGGGGAGCAGCGGAAGCCGGTCCAGCACCTCCAGCGCCCGCGGCGCCGCGTACCCCGGCAGCGTCTCCTTCACCGCCGCGCGCAGCTCGCCCAGGGACGGCGGCGCGCCCGGATCGGCGGGTACCACCACCGCGACCACCTCCTCTCCCCACTCCGGGTGGGGACGGCCCATCACGACCGCGTCGCGCACCGCCGGGTGCCCCGCGAGCACCCCGGCCACCGGCCCGGCCGCCACCTTGCGCCCGCCGGTGTTGATCACGTCGTCCGCGCGGCCCAGCACGCGCAGCCGTCCCTCCCGGATTTCGCCTACATCAGATGTGACGTACCAGCCGCCCTCCAGGTTCGAAGCGGCGGAGCCGGGCCGCAGCCGGTACCCGGAGAACAGCACGGGCCCGCGGATCCTGATCCGCCCGCCCGCGGCCCGCGCCTCGCCGTCCCCGGGGCCGCCGTCGCCGGCGGTGACCTCCACCCCGTCCAGCGGGACGCCGTCGTAGACGCACCCGCCGCAGGTCTCGCTCATGCCGTACGTCGTCACGACCCGGGTACCCGCCTCCGCGACGAGACCGGGAGGCGCGGCGGCGCCGCCGAGCAGGACGGTGCGGAACCGCGACAGGCGGGCGCCGTGGTCGATGAGGCGCCTGAGCTGCGTCGGCACCAGGGACACGTGGTCGGCGCCGCTCGCGGCCACCTCGGCGGGGGAGAAGCGCGGGTGGATCAGCGGCCTGGACCCCGACAACAGCGACCGGACCAGCACCTGCAGGCCCGACACGTGGGAGGGCGGCAGGCAGCACAGCCAGCGCTCGCCGGGCCCCGCGCCGAGCCGCCGCAGCGAGGCCGAGGCCGAGGCGATCAGCGCCTCGGCCGTCAGCTCCACCCCCTTGGGTGTCCCCGTGGAGCCGCTGGTCGCGATGATCACCGCGGTGCGGGGATCGGCGGGCACGCCGTCCGGAAGGGGCCGGGTGCCCTCGGGGGTCACCAGGTGGGTGGGCCGCAGCGCGGCGAGGACCGCGCGCAGCGCCGGGCCGGGCAGCTCGGGGTCCAGGGGCAGCACGGCGGGGCCGTCGCCACGGAGCGCCAGGCCGATCAGGTCGAAGAGGGCGTCACCCGGAGGGCGAACCACCGCGTGCACAGGGCGCTCACTCACGGTCGTAAGGTTAGTCCCGTCGTATGCACGCCCCCGCCCGAGTCGCCGGCCGGGCGACGCGCAGGTGAGCGCAGGTGAGTGAGGAGCGAGTGTGACCGTGAGCACTGTCGACTGGAAGCGGTCCGGTGACTACGAGGACATCATCTACGAGACCGGCGAAGGCATCGCGAAGATCACCATCAACCGTCCCGAGCGGCGCAACGCCTTCCGGCCCACCACGCTGTTCGAGCTGCGCGAGGCCTTCGAGAACGCCCGCGACGACGGCGACGTCGGTGTGATCATTCTCACCGGCGCGGGCACCGAGGCGTTCTGCTCCGGCGGCGACCAGAAGATCCGCGGCGACGACGGCTACGTCGGCCCGGACGGCATCGGCCGTCTCAACGTGCTCGACCTGCAGATCCAGATCCGCCGCCTGCCGAAGCCGGTCGTCGCGATGGTCGCCGGGTACGCCGTGGGCGGCGGCCACGTGCTGCACGTCTGCTGCGACCTCACCATCGCCGCCGACAACGCCATGTTCGGCCAGACGGGCCCCAAGGTCGGCTCGTTCGACGGAGGGTACGGCGCCTGGCTGCTCGCCGAGACCGTCGGCCTGAAGAAGGCCCGCGAGATCTGGTACCTGTGCCGTTTCTACAACGCGGCCGAGGCCGAGGCCATGGGCCTGGTCAACAAGGTCGTCCCGCTGGCCGAGCTGGAGGCCGAGACCGTCCAGTGGTGCCGCGAGATGCTCGACAAGTCGCCGCTGGCGCTGCGCATGCTCAAGGGCGCCATCAACGCCGTCAGCGACGGCGCCGCGGGCATGCAGCAGTTCGCGGGTGACGCCACGCTGCTGTACTACATGAGCGAAGAGGCCCAGGAGGGCCGTGACGCGTTCAAGGAGAAGCGGCGCCCCGACTTCTCCAGATTCCCCCGCCGCCCGTAGATGAGTCCCTCTTCCGTGCCCGCGCGCCCGCGTCCCCCGCGGGGACGCGGCGCGGTCTCGCCCGAGGAGGGCAGGTGAACCCCGCGACCGCACTGTCGGCCGTGCTGATCGACGAGCTGGTGCGCTGCGGTCTGACCGAGGTGGTGCTGGCCCCCGGTTCACGCTCGGCGCCCCTGGCCATCGCCGCGCACGCCGACCCCCGGGTCCGGTTGCACGTGCGCGTCGACGAGCGGTCGGCCTCCTATCTGGCCGTCGGCCTGGCCCGCCGCTCCGAGCGCCCGGTCGCGCTGGTGTGCACGTCGGGCACCGCCGCCGCCAACTTCCACCCGGCGGTGATCGAGGCCCACGAGTCCGGCGTGCCGCTGCTGGTGCTGACCGCCGACCGGCCGCCCGAGCTGCGCGACACCGGCGCCAGCCAGACCGTCGACCAGATCAAGATGTACGGCTCGGCGGTCCGCTGGTTCGCCGAGGTGGGCGCGCCCGAGGAGCGTCCCGGCCAGGTCGCCTACTGGCGCTCGCTCGTCTGCCGGGCCTACCAGCGGGCGCTCGGTCCCGGCGACTCCGGTCCCGTCCACCTCAACCTCGCCTTCCGGGAGCCGCTGATCCCCGACGGCGACGACTCCTGGTGCGAGCCCCTCACCGGCGCCCCCTCGGGGCCGTGGGTACGCGCCCGGGTGGCGCCGCCCTCCGCCGCCCTGCACGTCGCCCCCACCCGGCGTGGCGTGCTGGTCGTCGGCGACGGCGCCGTCAACGTGCGGCGTTACGTCGCCGCGGCGGGCATGGCGGGCTGGCCGGTGCTGTCGGAGCCCACCGGGGGCGCCCGGTACGGCGACCACGCCGTCTCGGCGTACCACTTCCTGCTCGGCACCCCCGAGTTCGCCGACGCCCACGTGCCCGACGTGGTGGTGACGCTCGGCCGGCCGAGCCTGTCCCGGCCGCTGCTGAGCTGGCTCAAGCGGGCCGCGGAGCACGTCGTGGTCAGCCCGGACCTGGCGCGCTGGCCCGACCCCACCCGGTCGGCCACCCAGGTCGCCGCGGCCGTGGAGATCCCGGGCGCCGCCGGGGACGACACCTGGCTGCGGTCCTGGCGGTCGGCGGAGGCCGCCGCGCGGGAGGCCGTCGACGCCGTGCTGGACGACTCGGGCATCAGCGAGCCGCGCCTGGCCCGCGACCTCGCCGAGGTGCTGCCCAACAACTCTCTGCTGTTCTGCGGGTCCTCGATGCCGATCCGCGACCTGGACCAGGCGATGCGGCCCCGGCGCGGCCTGCGGCTGCTCGCCAACCGGGGCGCGTCCGGCATCGACGGGCTGGTGTCCACCGCCGTCGGCGCCGCCCTCGCGCACAACGGCCCGTCCTACGCGCTGATCGGCGACCTGACCTTCCTGCACGACCAGAACGGGCTGATCCTCGGCCCGCGCGAGCCCCGCCCCGACCTGTGCCTGGTCGTGGTGAACAACGACGGCGGCGGCATCTTCTCGCTGCTGCCGCAGGCCGGGCTCACCGATCCGTTCGAGCGGGTCTTCGGCACGCCGCACGGCGTGGACCTCGCCTACGTGGCGGCGGCCACCGGCACCCCGCACACCCTGCTGTCCTCGGCGGGCGACCTGCCGAAGGCGATCAGGGGGGAGGGGCTGCGCGTGGTCGAGGTGCGCACCGAGCGCGCGGAGAACGCACGGCTGCACGTGGCGATGCGCGAGGCCGCGCAGGAGGCCGTCAGATCATTTCTTGAAACGGCCGGAAGCGCATCGCATCTCACCGCATAGGGTGTGAGTCATGCATGTCGACCAATGGCTACAGGCCATCGAGCCGACCTGGATCTATGTGATCGTCGGGCTGGTCATCGGCCTGGAGAGCCTCGGCATCCCCTTGCCGGGCGAGGTGGTCCTGGTCAGCGCGGCGCTGCTGTCGGCGCAGCACACGGTGAACCCCCTGTGGGTGGGGGTCTGCGCCAGCGTGGGGGCGATCGTCGGCGACTCGATCGGCTACGCCATCGGCCGCAAGGGGGGCCAGCCGCTGTTCGACCGGCTCGGCAGGCGGTTCCCCAAGCATTTCGGGCCCTCTCACCTGGTCAAGGCCAAGCAGGCCTTCGACCGATGGGGCATGTGGGCGGTCTTCTTCGGCCGCTTCATCGCGCTGCTGCGCATCCTGGCCGGGCCGCTCGCCGGTGCGCTGCGCATGCCGTACTGGCGGTTCCTGGTGGCCAACGTGCTCGGCGGCATCGTGTGGGCGGGCGGCACCACCACGGTGATCTACTACCTCGGCATCGTGGCCGAGCGGTGGCTCAAGGGCTTCTCGTGGGTGGGGCTGGTCGTCGCCGTGCTGTTCGGCATCGGCACCACGCTGTACGTCAAGCGCCGGGCCTCGCGCGCCGTCGCCGACCCCGAGGACGGCGCGGACACTCCCGGGGAGGCCGATGGTGAGGCCGCGCCGGTGGTGGGCGAGGCCGTGCCCGGCGTGACCGGGCCCGAGCCCGCCGCTGGCCCGGTCAGCGCTCGATGAGCGTGACCTCCAGGGAGTAATGCGCGGCGCGGTACACGTGCGAGCCGTGCTCCACCGCCCGGCCCTGGTCGTCGTAGGTGGTGCGGGTCATGGTGAGCAGCGGCGCGCCGCGGCGCTCGTCCAGCAGGCGGGCCTCGGTGTGGGTGGCGGCCTTGGCCCCGATGCGCTGGTTGGCCACGCGCATGCGCACCCCGGCGCCGCGCAGCAGCTCGTAGAGCCCGCGCTCCTCCAGTGCCTGCGGGGTGAGCGGCCCGAGCCCGGCGGGCAGCCAGTTGTGCAGCAGCGCCAGCGGCTCCCCGGCGGCGTACCGGACCCGCTCCAGCCGGACCACCTGGGTCCCGGCGGCGACGCCCAGCACCGCGGCGATCTCGTCGTCCGCGCCCACGGGCTCCAGCGACAGCACCCGGGTGCTCGGCTCCTGCCCCGCCCGCCGCAGGTCGTCGTAGAGGCTGGTCAGCTCGACGGACCGCTTGACCTGCCCGTGCACCACCTGCGTGCCGACGCCGCGTTTGCGCACCAGCAGGCCCTTGTCCACGAGATACTGGATCGCCTGCCGGATGGTGGGCCGCGACAACCCGAGCCGGTCCGCCAGCAGGATCTCGTTGTCCAGCCGGGACCCCGGCACCAGGTCCCCCCGCCTGATCGCCTCGGCGATCTGCTCGGCGACCTGGAAATAGAGCGGTACCGGGCTGGAGCGATCAAGATCGATGTCGAGTCGAGTGCTCATCGCGTACTCCCGGCTCCGTGACCGACCGCCTACGGGGAGAGGTTAGCTGACGTCAGAATGTCCTGACAAATCCTGACCGCAGGGAGCGCCCGCGGTCAGCTTGGTAGTATGGGCACGCTCTGGGGGAGCCCCATATGGACCACTCAACCGATCTGCGGGATTGCCTGTACGAGCTGGATCGGGTTCACGGACTGCTGACGAGGACGCGCCGCGAGATGGACCGCGCGCGCGACCAGCAACGCCAGTTCGCCGCGAACGCCGGGCACGAGCTCCGCACCCCGCTGGCCGGGCTGCGCGTCGAGCTCGAAGAGGCCCGGATGAATCCCGGGCTCACACGCCTGCCCGAACTCCTGGACCGCGCGCTCAGGGACGTCGACCGGATCCAGGACATCGTCACCGACCTCCTGCTGCTGGTCCGGCTGGAGGCCGGCGCCACGACGGAGCGGCGGCACGTGGACCTGGCCGGGCTGGTCGGGGACGTGGTGGGCCGCCGCGGCGACGAGAAACCGGTCACGCTGCGCCTGACCGCCGCGGTGACCGCCGACATCGTCCCCCACCTGATCGAGCGGGCGCTGGACAGCCTGCTGGACAACGCCCAGCGGCACGCGGCCGGCAGTGTGGAGGTGTGGCTCCGGCGCGACGGCGGGAACGCCGAGGTGGCCGTGACCGACGACGGGGCGGGCATCCCCGTCCGCGACTGGAAGAGCATCTTCGACGTCTTCGCCCGCCTGGACACCGCCCGCGACCGCGGCGACGGCGCCGGCCTCGGCCTGGCCCTGAGCCGCAGCATCGCCCTGGCCCACGGCGGAGACCTGGTCCTGGACCCCTCCCATGCCGGCGGGGCGAGGTTCGTCCTCCGCCTCCCGGCCGCCTGACCACCCCGGCCCGGGGTCAGCGGAGGCGCGGCGAGTACGCGGGGAACGACGCCGGGTCGGTGAGGTCCAGGTCCGCGTCGGGCCACCGGCGGCGCAGCAGGCCGCTGGTCCGCAGCGCCCATCCGGCGAGATGGGGCAGGGCGCCGTGGGCGGCGGCGGTGCGGGCGGCGGCCTCCAGGGTGGCGACGAGCTGGAGACGGCTGTGGTCGCCCGGCGGGCGTCCGTCGACCGCGCCGAGCCGTTGCAGCCGGACGAACATGTAGGAGAAACAGGCCGCCGCCAGGCCGAAGCCGTACCGGCGGTCGTCCTCGGCCTCGGGAACGCCCCGGGCCAGCGCCCGGCGGTAGGCGTCCGCCGGGCCGCCGGCCTCGGCGTCCCCGATCGAGAGCCACGCGGGGCCGGGGACGTGCAGGCAGACGGCGTCGCTCAGGGCGTGGGTGTAGCCCGCGAACTCGAAGTCGATGAGGCGGGGGTCCGGGTCGCCCGACGCGTGCACGAGGACGTTGTTGGCCTCGGGATCACCGTTGCTGAACGCCAGGAACGGCCCCGGTTCGTCCAGTTCCTCCAGCACCGAGACCAGTTCACTCTCGGCGGGCCCGGAGACGGCCACCCCGAAGTCCGCGGCCTGCCCGATGCCCTCCGCGCGGAGCCCGACCCACCGCCCCGTACGGTCGGCCGCCGCGTCGACCGGCCCGAGAGCCGCTCTGCGGGCGTAGTAGACCGCGGCCCTCCCCGCGGTGGCCGCGTTGAGCTCGCCGCGTGCGCCGGCGAAGGCGGCCAGCCGCTCCGCGTGGGCGGTGGCGCCCTCCGCCCGCAGCAACTGGTCCAGCGGCGTACGCGGGAACAGGTCCTCCAGCACGATGACCTCCGCCGCCGGATCGGCGGCGACGACCCGCGGGGCCAGCCGGAGGCCGAGGTCGTCGGAGAGGAACCGCAGGGCGGCCAGTTCGGTGCGCAGCCGCCACGTCAGGGTCCGCGTGCGGTCCGGGTGGTCCCGTCCCCATTTGACGATCACCTGCCGCGGATGGCCGGCGCCTTCCAGCCGCACCCGGGCGACGGTCCAGGGTTCGAGCCGCTGCCAATCGGCGACGACAGGCGCGGGACCGTGGCGGGACAGGAGGGACCGCACCACGCCGAGCTGACTGATCACTTCGGCGGCCATCCATGGAGCCTACGACGATCACGCGCCGCGTGAGCGGCTCCCGGCACGCGAGGAGGCACCCCCGCTCGCGTGCGAGGGTGCCCCTGCTTCTCGTCCGACGATCACCGGCGCGTCGCCGCGCCGTCATCGGGTCAGGACGCGGTGCAGCTCAGCGTGGGCGTGGCCGCGGTGCCGCCTCCGGTGAAGCCGAAGGTGGTGGTGCCGTTGGCGGCGAGCCTGCCGTTGTAGGTCTCGTTGCGGACGCTGACGTTGGCTCCGGAGCCGGAGCGGACGCCGTTCCACAGCTGGGTGATGGTCTGGGATCCGGGCCAGGTCCAGTTCACGGTCCAGCCGTTGATGGCGCTGGTTCCGGCGCGGACGGTGACGGTGGACTGGAACCCGCCGGACCAGGAGTTCACCGTCTGGATCGTCGCCGCGCATCCGCCGGGCCCGGTCGTCGGGGTGACGGTAGGCGTGACGGTCGGGGTCACGGTCGGGGTCACCGTGGGGGTGACGGTCGGGGTCACCGTCGGTGTGATGGTGGGGTTGGTGTCGGTGAGGGTGGGGGTGGTCCAGTCGCGCCATTCGGTGAGGTTGCCGCTGGCGCGGGAGGAGATGCGCATGGTGC